>JASHUI010000695.1:0-33476 GCA_030040095.1 Streptosporangiaceae bacterium
CCGGGCTGCCGCCGGGCGCGCCGGGCGCACGGCCGCTGGTCGCGGTGACCGCGGTTGTCTCCCAGGCCGGAGTCCTGGCGCTCGCCGATTGCGCGCGCGAGGGCGTGGGCGCCGCGGCGGCGCTGGACCTGATGGGCGGCCGCCCGCAGGATCTGCCGCAGCAATACCGGCTCGCTGACCCGATGACGGCGGTGCCACTCGAGGCCGCCGTCTTGTGCCTGCACTCCCGGGCCGACGATGCGGTGCCCTTCGCCTACAGCGAGCGCTACGTGACCGCGGCCACGCGGGCCGGTGGCAGGGCGCGGCTGCACGAGACCCACGGCGATCACTTCACTCTCATCGATCCTCACTCGGCGGACTGGCGGGTGGCCGCCAACGCCCTGCCCGGGCTGCTCGGCCTGCCCGGCGGTCATCTCGGGCCAGGCCGCGGCGAGGCCGACGAGGACCTCATGCCGGGCGGCGGTCAGGATACCGACAGGTAAGTAAAAGAGTCCCGCCGCGGGGCGCGGTGACAGGCGCAGCGGGCCGGCCTCGACGCGACCGGGCACTGCTGGCCGCTCGGTCACCAGCGGTCAGCCAGGTCGGCGGCTCGTCGGCGGCGGGGTTCTGGCGGGGCCGCTGACGACGATGACGGCGACGACGGTGAGGTACATGCCGAGGCAGCGGTGGTGGAACGTGGCCAGGTTCGGGTTGACCTGGGAGGCGTTGATCCCCGCGCAAGATCAGGAAAATCCCCGCTGACAAAGCGCGACATTTACTCCTCATCATGTTATTCGAGGGTTGACGCTAAGCGGCAACGATGCCTAAGGTTAATGTTTCCGCGGGCCGAGTTACTCGTCACGGCTCAAGGACACCGGGATTGATAGCGGCTTCGCTGTGCGGGCGATTTTCTTATCCACGACGCCATCGTTCAGTACGCGTGCCCGGCGGCAACTATTTCGGATACTGCGGGACTGCGACGAGCTGGCGACGCCGCCAAAGCCGAGTGAAAGGAATTGCCATGACCGCCTCGTCAGGCACCGGCACAGAGAAATTGATCGCGCTCGTCACCAATGCGTCTCAGTTCGCGGGACCAGCGGCCTTGCTCGGCCTGAGCCATCTGAACTGCCAGGTCTACGTTCACGATCCGTCTTTCTCCGACGACGCCCAGCGAGACGCGTTTGCGTCTGCCCACAACGGCGTCATTCCCATCTCAGGGGACCGCCTGTCCGTGGCAAATGATGTCATCAAAGCAGAAGGGCGGCTCGACATCCTGATCGAGAACCCGTCGCCTCGCGGAGAGGCCCATGCCACCGACGATGACAACGTCGACTCGCTCGACAGATGGCTCGATGACGCCGCGCGCGAGGTCATCACCGAACCCTTCAAGCTGCTGAATTTCGCGGCCCGGGCGATGCGACAGCGGTCACGGGGGGTGATTATCTTTTTCACCTCGGCGACGTGGGACCGGCCGCAGCACGGGTCGGTGTACTACTCCGCGATGCGGGCCGCCTACCCCTGCCTGGCACTGGGGGCAGCACGCGACCTCGCTTCCGCGGGGATCCAGGTGAACTGCGTCGCCCCCGACTTCCTGGAGAGCAAGGAGTATTACCCGCCGAAGCTGTGGAACCAGCCGGAAAAGAAGAAGGAACTGGCCGAGCTGGTCCCGGTCGGAAGGCTGCAAACCGCCGATGACCTCGCGAAACTGATCAGCTTCCTAGCTAGCGGGCCCACCGCGTTCCTCACCGGAGACCTCATCAAGATCGACGGTGGCGCACTGCTGTCCGCCGGCGTGTGACCGTGACGGTACCCCAGGAAGACTGAGCAGCCCGGTCCGCGATTCCTCCAGGGAACTCCCGGTGGTAACGGCGTGCCCGGCGGATCATCTGCCCCGCCGGCGCGGCCGGCGCCCGTCCCGGCCCGAGACACGGAGCACGAGGTCATAACGCGGTTCACAGGCGGAACACGCACGTAAGCACGGCCGCGCCGCTCACCATCAGCAAGGCGAAGCCATCGAAGGTGCGCCAGTACATGGACCTGAGCACAGACTGGAGGTAGTCCGCGGTGGTGACGTGACGCACGTCGCGCAGGAGTGCGAGTGCCCGGCCCCCGCCGTGGGCTATTCCGATGGCGACCGCGACAGCGACGCCGAACCGGACGCTGCCGACGGCGGCCACCCCGAGAAGCAGCACCCCGAAGCCGGCGTAGGGATTACGGGTGGCGAACCCGGGCCCCAGCAGCGCCCCCCAGGTCAGCACGCGGCGCCACCGTGGCACGTCCGTGACCCACGGGGAAGGCACCTGCCAGGCCATGCCGGGCGGTGCGGGACGGGGGAGGCCGGCCACTTCGACGATCCCGTAGAGCGCTCCGTATGCGGCGGTGAGGATCAGCGCCGCCGTGCTCAGCGGGAGTAGGTTCGCGAAGAGGCCGAGCAGCAGCCAGGCGATGGCGGCCGGGAGCACGTAGGCGGCGATGAGCGCTGCCCGGCGGGCGAGCCTCCCGACCGGGAGGTCAGCGGCCAGCGAGGCCGCCGAGTTCGCGCCTCAAGGAGAGTATGCCTTCGAGTACCCGTTCGCCGCCGCAACGATCACAAGCAGGGCCGCGATGGCGGCCAGGTGTGCGGCCCATCCGGCCGCCAGGCCAATTGCGACGGCTCCCGCCGCGAGGAGTGCCCGTGAGGCGTCAACTTGGCGCGGCGTGTCCGGGAGCAGGGCCATTGGCGGTTACGAGGTGATTGCCATCAGCCGCTGCTGCTCCGCCTTGACATCCGCCGCGGTGGTGCAGTGGCAGCACAGGCATTCGGTCAGGCAGGTGCACCAGCTATCGCAGGCCGATCCCTCGATGCAGTCAAGGCAGACCCTGATCCCGTGGCGGTGCCTGCCGAGCCCGGTGCAGGCCACCCACTCCCCGGCCGGCCATTCGCACCTGTACCCCTCATTGTTGAAGCAATTGCTGGTGAACGACCCGTGGCAGAGGTGATACCCGCGGGGGCATCGGTATGGGCGGCAGGTCCCGCACCGTCTGGTCGGGCCGCAGTTGCTCGTGCAGGCATCTGCCCAGGCAGGGCTCTCGCCCACGGCGAGTTCAGAGACGCCGATCGCCCCGCCCAGTATCGCGCCTCGCAGCGCGTTCCTGCGCGATACTTGCCTCGTCGCCCACTCCGTGACCCTGGCAACGCGAGTGTCGAAGCTTTCTCCTAGCTGCTTTCGCGCCATGTCCTCACCTTTGCTTCATCTCGGATCCGTCGGCGGAAATACGGCCGCCTCGTGTCGGTCAGCGCGCGGTCCTGCGGGACTGACGGTCAAAGTCGCGACCGCGGGCGGCATCAAGCAGGCCTGACGGAAGGCGCGTACCTCATCGGCCTCGATCGCTGGCCCCGCCGACCTGACAACACCCTCGCGGTCGATCGCAACGAGCAATGGCGTGGCCGTCGCCTTGTAGGCCACAGCGGTGGCGCGTGTCGTGATCCGCCCTATTTCCAGGCTGGTGCCGAGGAACACCTCAGAGATCTGGAGATAGCTCGGCGGATCGGACATGAGCAGCAACACCCGCAGCCCCGACAAGTCACCGGCCCGCGCCACAGCGCCCAGGGCGGCCACGAGCTTTTCGCACGCCTGGCAGCTGGGCTCGACGAACGCGAGCAGAGCCGGCTGCCCGCCGCCTGGCTCGAAGCGCTGCAGGCCGCCGTCGCCCACCCTCGCGTAGTCGAAGCTGGCCGCGCTGCTGCCCACGGGGGGCCCCATCTCACCGGCCGGCCTGCGGGTACTGAAGGCGTGCCCGAGTTGACGGTACATCACGATCACCAGCAGGCCGAGCCCCAGCAGTAGCACCCACTGGGCAACCGCGACGAACAGCGGAACTCTCATCTCGCGGCCGGCCTTGCCTGCGCGGCTGCGACGGTAAGGGCCCGCGCGGCCGTCGATGCCACCAGCGCCACCAGCAGGGAGGCCATCAGCAGCACGCCCCGCAGGACCGGCCCTACCTGCACGGATGCCGCGGAGGTGCCCATCATCGCGATCGCGGCTCCCACGGCAATAACGATGCTGCGGACAATGCTCCATGTATCGAACCTGCGGCGTGACAGGCCCCCGAAGCACAGGCACGCCCGGCCCCGGTGAAAGGCGAAGCCCGCGACGGAAACGATCACGAAGGCGCACGCCAGCGCGAAAATCGCCGAGTTCAGCCACGACGCCGCCGGGGAGGACAAGCTTGCGGCGCCCAGGGCGAGTTCCAGCAGCGCGATACCCAGCGCACCGGTGCGAACAAGCCGCGGGGGCGTCCGGTGAGGTACGAACAGCCGGACGGCCCCCGCGAAGCTTTCCGGGTCTGAGAGCTTCGCACCCGCGGCGACCAGCAGCATCACCGCGATCGCCGACTTCGAGCCCAGGATCAGAATGTCCATTAACCCGTCACCTGCACCCGGGACCCGCGCCGCCAGAAACGGATAGCCGGGCGTGCTTCCGGGATCGGCACGGGAATGCCTGCTATCCGCCGTAGCTTTGCGATCTGCCAGTCATGATTCACGAGGCTCGAACCGCGCACCCGCCCATCAGAGTCAACGAACATCGCGAACGGGGTGACCCGGACGTTGTACCGGCCATACAGCCCCGGTGAGCCCGTCAGCACCGGGATCTCACTCAATCCGAGAAGACGCAGCACCGGCTCTGCGAGGTCATTCGGCCCGCGAAGCAACACGACTATCTCGAGTTCGGGCTCCTTCTCGGCCAGATCACGTAAGCCGTCAGCCACCGACGGGAATGAGCTCAGAGAATGGTCTGTGAACACGACAAGGTGCAAGGGCTTGTTCGGCGGGGACCGGTGGACGTCCCCGGAAGAATCGGCGAGCGACCACGCGGGAGCGCGCGTCCCTGGTATCAGCCCGTCGCGTTCGATCACCTCTGCACGCGACATCTGGACGACGGTGATGCCGAACAACGCCAGGACGCAGGCAGCGCACATGACGACGGCCACAACGACAAAAGCGATGGCCCAGATCATTATGCCAACCAATCCACGCATGACGATATGGACGCAAGCCAGAATGAAACACGCCCTAGATAATGGCCTTATTTTACTTGTGTTCAACGCGGGAAGCAAGGTCTCAACTGTGAGCACCCCCGGTGCTTATTCGCCCCGTCCAGGCCAGGTACGCCCGCTTCGGGTCCTCGCTGCGCAGCAGTTCTGCCGCGGGACCCGGGGCACGGATGCGGCCGGATCCCCCGGGGCGTGCCACCGGCGGCCGGCCAGGCCGACCAGGCGGGCCGCGGCGACGGCCAGCGCGCCGCCGGCGGCGAGCAGGCAGCGGTCAGGCCTTGATCATTTGCAGGCAGGATGATGGCGATATCGGCTGGCAGAGGACGTGTGCGAGCCCGGTACATCCTGGACACAGGCGCGGAGCAGGTGGCGACGCGGTAGTGGCATTCCTCAGAGCTGGCCCTTGTTTCAGGTCATCTGCGCCGTTAGATTCTGGTCGAGGCAATCGACCTTTCTGGCCGTACTTGCCGGGGGGCATCATGCGATTCGTGCGGACCGCGGAAGTCTCGCAACTGTACGTTCCGGACGAGGCGCCGGGTCAGCCTTTGCTCATCCTGCCGAGGGGGCACCAGCCCGCCGCCGCCGATCTCTCCGTCGCTCAATCCTGGCAATCAGGCGGGTCCTACCTCTTCCTCCCGGCGCCGGTTCCAGGGCCACAGCGGGCGGCGTTCGCGGAGGCTGTGTGGCGGTTTCTCGACGGCCGCGGCCCCGGCCGGGTCAGGTTCGCCTGGCTCTCGGCGGGGTCGAGCGGGCCAGGGCCCGCGGTACTGAGCGGCCCGGCTCTGACGGTGGCCGACACCCCCAGCCCGGTGACCGCGGGCAATACAGATTTCTCCCTCCGCAATATCGGCCTGAGTATCCCGGTCGGCGCCCCGGTCAGCCTCGTTGAAGCGACGTCCGTCGTCTCCTTCGGGGGCGGGAACGCCGCCGCATCGGTGACCGCACAGCGAGGCCAGCTGCCCGCAGGCACCGTCGCCAGCCCGGTGGATGTCAGCCTGACCGGAACCTTGCGGGGCTGCCTGCGGTTCCGCCTGCGCCTGACGCCCGCGGACCTGGACGCGCTGGCCATCGGCCTGAAGTACTTCTGGGCCGATCCCGGGGACCCGCGTCGGCCAGGACCGGCGGATCGCGACTTCCCGCTGGCGTCGTACCGATACCGGTTATTCGCCGCCGGGCTCACCGTCTACGCGGTGCTAGACCCACTGGCGGTGCTGGACGGCAGCCGGACCTATCTGGCGTTCTCCGCCCCGGACGCACAGCTCACCGGGGAGGCCGCCGCCGCCGTCGCGACGTACCTGCGCTCGCAGTTCAACACGTCGTTCTCCGTCACTCCGCTCAGCGGCGCGGGCATACCGACCGGTCCGGCGAAGCTGGTGTTCGCGATCGATCAGCAGGCAAGCTCGCCCACGCCCGGCGATCCGCTCTATCTGACACCGGCCGGGGACTTCGCGCTGACGGCCGACCAGCCAGCCGGCGGGTCGGGCATGCTCATGGGCGGCCTGTCCGGCGTCGAGTACTTCGATCTGCGATCGGGCGGCACGCTCTCCTTTTTCCCGGGCGAACCCGCGTTCGCGGCCGGCTTCATCGCCGGAAAGCCGGACGTGGCCAGCACACTGATCCCGCGCAGCACGCCGACCACCTCGTACGCGTCGCTCAGCCTGCGCGACGGCTCGATCGACTACTACGCCCAGCCAGACGAGTCGGCGCTGCACAACTTCGGCGCCGGGCAGATGGTGACCGACTGGGGATTCGCGATCCGGGTTCAGGCCGGCACGCTGCGCGGATCGCCGGACGCGAGTTCAGCGTTCCCGCTACTGCCCTACGCCGGTGCCAGCGGCGCCGATCTCGCCGTCCTCGCGCAACTGGAAGCGCAGGTCATCAGCCCTGCCAGGCACGGGCGGCTGCGCGCCTCGCAGCCGCGCCCTCCGGCCGGTAACGCGCCCCCGGCAGTCGAGGAGCAGGCTATGAGCGTCAGCGCGCGGGGGTTGCTGGCCAGCTACGCGGGCGGCGCCAGCGAACGCTGGAGCCGGATCGTGCTCACGCAGACCGGCGAGCGCCGGCTGTCGCTGACCAACGTCGACGGCGACCTGCTGGCGGCGTTTCATAGCAGCAAGCTGTTCCTGGTCATCACCGATCCGGGCTCGGTCGCCCCATACCTGCGAGCCGACGACGCGGTGATCACCGCCGGCAGCGATCCCGGCGAAAGCTGGCGGTTCAGCCTCGATCCGGCCGGCTGGCACGACGCGCACACCGTGCTGATCATCAAGTACCACGACCTGAGCATCGAGCAACTCGCGGCCAGCCCGGGCCGCTGGGCATCGCCGGCGACGTTCAACCGCGACCCAGACGCGGCCCGCGTGCAGATCGAGAGCGCCGTTCAGCGGGCCAGGGATGCGCGGGCCAAGGGCGACGAGAGCTATCGGGCTTTCCTGGCCGCCGTCACGGACCCGGCCTGGAACGGCGTCCTGGCGCTGAGCGTGCCGGCACCCCTGGATCAGCTCCCCGCTGACCTGCGCGGCCTGGCGACGGGAATCGACGGGGCCCGGTTCCGCGCGCACCATGTCGGCGTCGCGGCCTCGAAGATCGCCCTGCCAGGCACGGGCGGGCGCACCACCGTTGGCATCACCGACTCCTCGGTGTTCGGCCTCATCGACTACCATGCGCCGGCGCCGCTGCCCGTGCACTCCGGGGACTGGGCCTTTCAGGTCGGCCGGCTGAGCATCGTGCTGGAGGACCGCGCGGTCACGTCGTTCTCCAGCGTCATCGACCTGCAGGTCAACACGCTGTTCGGCGAGGCCGCGACGCTCCGCGGCCCGGGCGCTCGAGGGGCAGGCGGCCCCGGCCAGGCCGGTGACAACGTCCTCCAGCTGTTCGGCGTGTACGGAAAGCAGGAGGCTGGCGGCCAGGCCCGCCGCGGCTACGTCTTCCGGACCGGGTCAGGGCAGAGCGCGGTGTTCGACCTGAACAGCCGGGTACTGACCGCGGTGGTCATCTCCGGGGCCGAGTTCGTGACGCGCATCGGCTCCGCCACCGATGTGGCGTCGCAGTTCCTGCTGCGCGGTCTGCTGGAATTCGCGGTGCCGCCGCCGGCGGACAAAAAGGCCCTCGCCTTCGACGCCTTCTCCTTCGGAGGCCGGGCGGACGGCGCCCCGGCCGGACTGGCCTTCGGCAACCTCATCCTGCGCGTGACCGGCAATCCGGCCGCGCCCGCCGACCCGCCGCGGTTCGCCTTCGATGCCTCATCGGTGACCTTCGACCTGTCCAGGAGCACCGTGCGCCCGGACAGCCTCTATCAGCACCTGCCGCTCACGCTCGCCCGGATGACGCAAGGCAATGAGGGCGCCGCGCCCACCGACCTGGGGTTCATGGGCGTTCAGACCCCGCTCACCCTCAGCGCGCTCAGCGGCCCGTGGTTCGCGCTGGAATTCGACCTCAACCTCGGCACCGCCGGCGCCCTCGCCGCGACGGCCGGTTTCGTGGCCACGCTGGCGGTCGCCTGGAGCCCGGCCGCCGAAGGCGAGGGTTACCGCGTCTTCACCGGCCTGAAGCTGCCCGGCTCGAGCGGGGCAAAGCGATCCATCCCGATCGAGGGAATACTCGCGCTCGGTTTCAAGTCGCTGCAGATCGCGCAGCCGGAGAAGAACGCGTTCGTGCTCATGCTGTACGGCATCGGCCTGGAGTTTCTCGGCTTCACCTTTCCGCCCTCCGGGCAGGTCAACCTCGTCCTCTTCGGCGACCCGCACGCCACGGGCGGGAGCGATACCAGCCTCGGCTGGTACGCGGTCTACGCCAAGCCGCCCGGCCAGCCAGAGCACCAGGGCGGTCCGCCCCGGATCGGCGGGCACCTCGCGCATCCCGCGGCGACGTCAGGGGAGGTCACATGAGGGTTCTATTCTGGAATATCGAGAACTTCTCCAAAAAACGGGTCTGCGACGCCACAGGGGACACGGAGCAGGAGCAGAACCTTCACATCGCGAGATCCATGGCGAATGCGCGCTATATCCTGGGCACGGTGACACAAGCCGATGCCGACCTCTTCGTCGTCATCGAGGCCAGGTGCGATCAAGGTGATGTCCAGCAGCTCGCCGAAGGTGATGGGCCCGAAGGCCTGCGCTTTCTGCTTACAAGGCTGCGGAATAGGTCTCCGAGCTGGCGCTGGAATCTGGTCCCGCCGCTCAGGATCAACCCGCGAGATCCACTCGGTACCACCCGTACCGAAACCGTGGGCGTCTTCTGGCGCGGCCAACGACTGGATTTCACCGGCCCCTACCTGTGGCCCGCCGGCCGGGCGAACGCCACAGGGCCGCCGATCCCCGGCCCGGGCGGAGGCGGCGCCTACCCCGCGCCGTGGAACAATGCGGTCCCGGCCGGTGTCAACGCCGCGGCCCGCTGCCGTTTCTACGGGGCGGGCGGAACCGAGGTCACCTTCAACGACTACATGCACCGCAGGCCGTTCCTGACAACGTTCGCGGAGCGACTACCTGGCGGCGCCCATGGTCGCACGGTAAATCTGTACACGGTTCATCTCAAGCCGAGCGACATGCATCCCACCGCCGCATCCACCGCCCTCAGCGAGCTGATGGAAACGACACCTCCGCCCGCCGGCCACCTGAATCTCATAGTGGGCGACTTCAATCTCGACTTGATCGTGCCAGACTGGAAAGAGAAGGAGGGGCTGAAACAGTGGAACGATGATTGGGCACAATACGAGCCAATCTTCCCGGCGTTTGTACATGCGTCGATGATCAAGGACCTTGGCCAAGCCCGGCCACAGGATTACCTCGGCACGCGGTGCGTCGATTTCGGTCTCGTCAAGTACGGCGCTGGCGCGCGCCCGCCGGCAGGCCAGGGCCCCGCGGCAGTCATCGTCGACCGGGTCATGGGCACGGTCGCCGTCCCGCCGCTGCCCCCGTTCCGAACCGACATGTTTCACCCGATGTTCGTCATCGCCGGGCTGCCCGACATCGACCGTCAGGAGCAGGTGTTCAGGATGCCCCTCAACTACGGACACATCTCGCCGCCGCTTCCTGGGACAAGCGATCACCTGCCTGTGCTGCTGCAGGTCTGAGACCGAGGCCAGCCAGATTGAAGACCGGAGGACATGGTGACCCCGACCGCCAAAGACCTGGCCGACTGGCTGGGTCGTCAGGCGCGGGCCGGCCCGCTGGTGCAGCTCACCGACGGGTCCCTGGGCACAGGGTGTCTGGACCATCTCGTCCAGACCTGCCTGCGGCGACCCGAACCCATCCTGAAGCTGGCCGTGGACCCGGGCCAGATCCCGGCGAATCCGTCACCCGCGGGATTCACGGCCCACGCGACCGTGCCCGCCGGCGAGGACGGCTTCCTGTCGCTGGGCGGATACCACGCCACGCTGGACTTCGTTGTCACCGGAACGAACGTCGATCTGGTGCTGACGGTCAGCATGGGGCCGGCCTGGGTATTCAGCCAGAGCTTTCCGGAGCTTGCCTACCTGCCCTATGACGACCTGGCGCTTGCCGACCCGAAGCAGCTCATCCTCTCGACCGTCGGCACCCCACCCAAAGGGCTGAGCTTCGCCGGCACGCTGAAACTGGAAGGCCTGTTCCAGGCGGCAGCCGATCTGCTCGGCATCTCCGGCACCTATTCCCTGCACGGCCCGATCAGCGGCATCCGCGACTCGTTCGCTCTCGATCTCACGGCAAGCTTCGGTGCCGGCGGGAAGACCATCGGCCCGCCCGGCGGCATCCAGGTGGCATTGGACAGCGACAGTGTCGGCGCCGGTGTCGCTCTCAGCACCGTCACCTCGGACAACGTGACCGAACGGAGCGTCGAGATCTATCTCGGCGCCAGGGTGATGGTGGCGGGATTCCCCCTGAACGCACGGATCGCCCTGCCGCTGGCGTCGGGGCAGCCTGCCGCCGGCCAGATGCCGGACGCCTTGATGCTCAGCATCTTCTCCGACGCCGGCCACGAGATCACCCTGGACCGTCTCGGACACCTGATCGGCGGCCAGACCTGGGACGGCTTCTTCGCCGGTGCCGCAGCCGACCTCGAGAGCCTGCTCGACGCGTTCGCCTTCAAGGGCTATACCGCCGTCATCAGCCTGAGCCCGTCCGTCGCGATCGACTCGATGACCCTGCAGGCCGGCACGCTTGCGGGCAAGTCCTTGCAGATGTGGCCGGACGGCCCGTCCCTGGGCTTCGACATCTTCTGGACGCTCAGCTTCCTCGGCCAGGCGCCCGATTCGTATGTGTTCCTGGCCGCGGAGTTCAAGTACCCGGCAGCAACGGAAGAAGGACGGCAGCCGCCGAACCAGCTGACCTTCGACCTGACCATCGACTCGAACCTCGACATCGCCGGCGTCGAGAAGGGAACGATCGGGCCGCTGAGCCTGGCCAGTCTCAACAGCGACATCTTCGACGGCAGCCTGCACATCCCGGACGACCTGCTCGTCATCGAGGTGCGCGACTTCACCTTCGCCGCCAGCATCGGCGGCAAAGCCAAGGCCTTCTCGATCGGCGCGGTGGCCAGCGCCAGCTTCTCCCTGTTCGGTACCTCGATCCTCGGCATCCGCGACATGGCCATCGGGGTCAGCTTCGAGCCGTCGCAGCAGCGGACGTCGTATACGGCCGCCGTGCACGGCGAGGTCTACCTCGGCCCGATCGCGTTCCAGGCGGATGCCACCATCAGCGACAAGGAAGGCGTGGACACCGTCTTCTCGCTGCACCTGGTGAACGAGACGGTCGGCTCGATGCTCGGCCACGTCGTCCACCTGGTCGACCCCACTCTGGACATCCGCCTGCCCGAGCCGTGGAACAAGTTCCTCGACATCAGCCTGGACGCGTTCGTGCTCGAGGTGAACCTCACCAAGGGCAGCGTCACCCTGGATTACGAGCCCGCGCAGCCGGCCGATCTGGGTTTCCTCACGGTCGACCAGATGTCCCTCACCTACACGAAGGCGGCCGACGGCAAGGCCAGCTCGACGAAGGTCGAGGTCAGCGGATCGTTCCTGGGCGTCTCGTTCTCCACCAAGCCCGGCAGCCCGAACGCCCCGCTCGCCTGGGACCCGGTCAAGGAGAGCCCGCCCGCGGTGCCCGGCAAGGGCAGTTCGCTCTTCGACCTGGAGTACCTCGGCCTCGGCCAGCACATCGCCCTGCCCGGCGGCACGCCGCAGAACATGGCGGAGGTGATGGACAAGCTCGTCAAAGCCGCCACGCCGGTGCCGCCGGGCGAACTGCCGCCATTAGGCCCCGGCGGCCTGGAATTCTCGGCGGCCAGTCAGTGGCTGATCGGCGCGAAGTTCACCGTGGCGGACACCGTCGGGATTACGGCGGTCTTCAGCGACCACCCCGATCTCTACGGCGCGGTGCTGGAGCTCTCCGGGGCCAAGGCCGAGATCTTCGCTGGCCTGCGATTCGAGATCCTCTACCACAAGGTCACCGAGTCGATCGGCGTCTATCACACCGAGCTGAAGCTGCCCGACGCGATGCGTCACCTGGAACTCGGCGCGGTCTCGGTGACCTTGCCCATCGTGGACCTCGACATCTATACCAACGGCAATTTCCGGGTGGACTTCGGCTTCCCGAAGGGGCAGGACTTCTCCCGCTCGTTCGCGCTGCAGGCCTTCCCCTTCATCGGATACGGCGGCTTCTATTTCGCGCTGCTCGACGGCGCCACGTCCAGCCGGGTGCCGGCGATCACCAACGGCATGTTCGCGCCGGTGGTCGAATTCGGCATCGCGCTGCAGATCGGCGTCGGCAAGACGATCAGCGAGGGCGCGCTGTCCGGCGGGGTCTCGGTGACCGTCCTCGGGGTGCTCGAAGGCGTGCTGGCCTGGTTCCACCCGACCGACACGTCGGACCCGGAGACCTACCACTGGATCAAGGGCATGATCGCGGTCACCGGCCGGCTCTACGGCACGGTCGACTTCGGCGTGATCCAGGCCAGCCTGGACGTGACCGCGAACGCCATCGCGACCCTGCTGATCGAATCGCACCAGCCGAGCCTCGTGGCGGTCAGCGCGAGCGTCTCGGTCCTGGTGAACGTCAAGATCGTGTTCATCACCATCCATCTGAGCTTCCAGGCCTCGGTGGACGCCTCGTTCACCATCGGCTCGGCCAGCCCGGCGCCGTGGCGCCTGGCCGCCGGGGGCACCAGCAGCCACGGACCGCTGCGCATGCTGGCCGGGCAGCGGACCATGCACACACCGGCCGCGCTGATCCACCCCGGCTTGGCCCGGGCGCACCGCAAGGCGCTGGCCGCGAGCAACGCCGTCACCGGGATCACCGGCTGGTCGGCCGCATGCGTGCTGCCCGGCGGGCGGCGGAGGCTGGCGATCCATCCGCTGCCCGGGCTCACCAAGTCGGCGGAGTTCGCCGCCGCCACCCGGATCGTGCTGCTGTTCGGGGCGCAGACCTCGGTGCCGCCGGACGCCGCCGGGCTCGCCGAGCACCGGGATCTCGCCGGGGCCGATCCCGCGAGCGCGCCGTTCAACCTGCTGATGCAGGCCATGCTCGGGTGGGGCATCTACGCCAAGACCGGGAAGGCCATCGGCGACGACTGCGTCGTCACGGCCACGCAACTCGAAGAACTACGGCACCAGCTCACGCTGCCGGACACGGCCGACGCGCTGTCCGGCTATCAGACGCTGACCGCGTTCCTTGGCGCCAACTTCGCCATCGCCATCGAGCCGCGCTATGACGACACGCCGGTCTCGATGGCATTGTTCCCGGTGATCCCGGACCTGACGTTCACCGACGTCGGCGGCAGGGTCGTGGATTTCGCACGCCAGACGATGGTCGACGGCGCTTACGCGGAAAAGGCGCGCGCCTATTATGGGCTGCTGCGCCAGCGATTCGATGCGGAACGAGCGAACGGCGCGGCGGCGCCGGACGCGGCCCAGGCCGCCGGCGGCGACGGCCCGCAATCCATGGCCACGCTGCTGTTCCGCCAGTACTTCCCGATGCTGATGGCCGCCGGGGTCAAGGCCGCGGCCGACTACCTCGCGGCCGTGCCGTACACGACGCCGGCCGCCATGAGCATCGCGCAGGTCGGGCGCGCCATCGGGGACGCGGCGCTGCGGGACGAGCCGCTCCGGGTGGTCACGCCGAACCAGGACAGGCCGGTGCTGGCCGCCGACGCCCTGATCGACCTGCCGGATGTCGTCCGGCAGGTGCGGTCCGGGGAAACGGTCATCCGGATCGCCAGCAGCCTGGCACAAGCCGGGGCCGGCGCTCCGGAGGGAGCGTGGCGCGACTATCAGGCGACCGACCTGCTCGAGGCCAACGCCGAGGCCGCCGTGTTGACGCCCGGTCTCCCGCTGCCGCTGGAGGGCCTGCCGTATGTCACCGCGCCCGGCGACTCGCTGCAATGGATCGTCACGCGGCTGCTGGTCCGGGTCGGCCTGAATGACCTGCTGGCCAGCCTGCCGGGGCTGGACGAGCAGGTCACGGCGGTACTCGCCGGCATCCCGGTGCGCGACCCGGCCGATCCCGTCGGCCCGGCCACGGTCCTTGATCCCGCAAGGACGGTGAACCTGCCGGGCGGCATGACCTACACCACCGTCACCGGCGACACCGCGACCCTGATCGCGGCCTGCCTGCTGGCCCGGGCGACCGGGCAGATCGACCTGCCCGGCTATATCGGGGCCTTGCGGGCGGTTCCCGGCAACCAATGGCTCCCGGCTGACGTGGCAGCGCCCCTGCCCGAAGGGCGCACGGTGTGGCTCGCCCCGCTCGTCCGGCCGCTGCAGCCCGGCGACACCATAGCGTCCCTGGCGAGCACGCTCATGACCACGCGAGAGGCAATAGGAGCGGCGCTGACCAGCCTGGAACCGGCGGTCCCCGTGCTCGCGCCGGGAGCGGCCCTGCATGTTCCGCTGACCTACCGGGTGCGCGCCAACGACACCCTCAGCTCTGTCGCCGCCGCGTTCAACGTACCCCTGGATCACCTGGCCGAGCGGGTGGCCGGCACGCCGGGGCTGTTCAAGGCCGACGCGCGGATCGTGATCGCCGACGTCCCGGCGATCAGGTCGCCGGCGCTCATGACCGGCCTGCTGAACTGCGGGGCGTGGAACACCGCCGCCGGGCAGGTCTCGCGGTTCCTGCTGTCCGGCATCAGGCTGCCCGATCCGGCCGACGCGACGCTGCGGGCGCTGACAACGGAGCAACTGCGCGATCCCGCGCGGCTGCCGGACATCCGCACGAGGCCCGTTTTCGACCTCACCGGCCAGCAGTACCCGGGCGCCGAAGCCGTGGTCTACGGGGCCAACTACATGATCACTCTGGCCAGGAACGCCGGCGCGCGGTGGCTCGACCCGGGCGGTGCCGGCGCGGACCCGGTCATGTTCGGCCTCACCGACGGCCAGCGCACAATGCTCACCCAGATCGCCGGCACCCCGCTGGAGCCGGGCATCGAGGACGTGAGCCGGCTGCCGCTGTTCCAGCTGGCGCCGCCGCGCGTGGTGCTGCAGACGCACCTGGCCTGGCAGGCGGCATCGGTTCCGCCATCGCTGGGCACGGCGGCGGCGGCCGGTAACCCGAGCGTGTGGATGTTCCCCGACGCCCTGGTGAGCGAGCTAGAGCAGGCGGCGGCGCGCGCGCTCGCGCCATCCCCGCACCAGCTCGTGATGGCCAGGCACCTGCAAGCCGATCAGCCCGCCGTCACGGCCGAGGTGCCCAGGTACGCGTGGGCGACCCTGGTCAACCTCACGCTCTCGCTGCCACTGGCCGCCGATGCCACGCCCTCGGCGGCGGGCAGCTACATCGTGGACGGCGCGGACGACACGGGGGCAGCGCTGCTGTGGCGACTGCAGGATCACCTGACCCGAGGCGATGGCGCCGACCTGTACCTGCTCTACCCGCCCGATCCCGCATCGCCCAACAGCAGCGGACTCGCCTCCGACCCGCTCGACTCGGCCCGGACCTGCCTGCTGAAGGCCAACCTCTCGACGCTGACGCACCCACGGCCGGTCCCGCGGGCGGTGCCGCACGGTGAGCGGGAGCCGCGGGAGAGCTACGCGGCGGCGCTGTCCGAGCCTGCCGGGTTCCTCACCTTGCTCTGGGAGGCGAGCATCACCCGAAGCGGCGGCTTCTACCTGCGCTACGTCCGGGCGGACGGCACCCCGGGCCTGCCGCCGTCGGTCTTCGGCACGGCTGCTTCGGCCCAGGTCTGCCTGCTCGTGATGCTCAGGTCCCAGGCGAGCGGCCCGCCCGCCGGGCCGGGGGACGCCCCGCAGGCGGGTCAGCCCGGCGCCCGGCCCGCCGGGCTGCTGCCGTTCAGCAACTGCGCGGTGATCGGCGACAACATCGACCCGGCGGCGTCGCTCTTCGTCCAGCCGGCGACGGTCACGGTCGGCCGGTCCGACACGCTGCAAAGCATCGCCAGCGCGTTCGCCAAGCGGCACGGCGGCACCCTGTCCGCCGGCGACCTCGCGACCGCGAACGCCGGCGTGCGGCTGCGGCCCGGCGCGGTCATCAGCATCCCCGGCCGCGGCGAGCATGTGATCGCCAGGGACGACACCTTCGGCTCGGTGGCCGCGCTGCTGTCGGCCCGCGTGCCCACGACGGCCGCCGACATCGGCACGGCCTGCGCGGACGCCGGCATCCTGGAGCCCGGAGCGCAGCTCCAGTTCGCACCCGGAACGCTACGGAGCACGGCCATCGTGCCTCCCGGCATGACCGGATTCCAGGTGACCCGCGCGAACCCGGACCGCGGCCGGAGCTTCGGCGAGCTGACGCCCGCCGAGATCGTCAGTTCGCTGTTCAACCTGGTCGGCTGGCGGATCTCCGGCGGCGCCGCGTTCCGCGCCAGCGGCGGCGGCCTGGCCACGACCACGACCATGAAGCCGCTGACCGACGCGGCGGACGGCATGTGGCACTACCAGCAGACCCTGGCGATCGCCCCGTTCGGCCGGTCCTCGCAGCCCGCGGCCTCGCCCGCCCTGCCGCCGGCCACCGCGAACCCGTACAACGGCATCGCCGGATCCGGCGAGGCCCGGGGGCAGGTCACGATCGCCCTCACCCTGCGCGACGTGTACGGCAACGACTGGCCGATGCCTGACGGCGGGAAGCTGGAGATTCCGGTCGGCTACTACGACCGGCTCACCGGCCCGGGCGCCTGGCCGTCGCTGGCGCTCAGCTACCGGGTCACCGGCCCGCCCGCCGCCGTCGTGGTCGAAGCGTCGATGCACCAGGACCGGTACGTCCCGTCGGGGAATGTGCCGGTTCCGTCGGCGCTGGCGGCCATCGCCGCTGACCTGCGTGCCTACACCGGCATCTGGTACCAGGTCAGCCAGCCCGACGTCAGCTTCACGCTGGCGACCACGCTCGCGCAGCATCCCGACGGCACGCCGGTCAGCCAGCCGGTGGCCAAGGCGCCGCTGTACGAGCTCGCCTCTGGCGCCTACGTCTACCTGAGCGCGCTGGCGACGATGCGGCCGGTGCGAGTCGAGGTCGCGGAGGGCGGCGCGCCCGCCGCCGCGATTGCCGACCGGTACGGCGTCAGCGTCCCCGAGTTGTTCGCGGCCAACCAGGCGCGGCCGTGCACGGCGCTGTTCGGCGACGCTAGGCTTTCCGTTCCGCTGGCCTACGCCGTGCAGCAGGCCGACACGATCGCGTCGATCATCGCGAAGGCGGCCAGGGGCGGCATCATCGCGAGGGCGGCCGTGCGCCTCACCGTCGAGCGTCTCGCCGAGCTCAACGCCGATGTCGGGCTGAATCCGGGAGTCGTCCTGGTCGTCGGCGACCAGCGGGTGACGGCCTCCCGGGGTGACACCCTGCACTCGGTGGCCAACCGGGCCGGCACGGGCACCGATGCCGTCGCGTCGGCGAACGACAAGGTGCCGGGCCTGTTCGCGCCGACGACCACCCTCGTGATCGGCACGAAGAACGACGACCCGCCCGCGCTCCGCCCGGGTGAGACGCTCGCCGAGTACGCGGTGGCCTGCGTGCTGCCGCTGTACCGGCTGGCCGAGGCCAATGCCGGGATTCGCTTCGCGGCTGGCGCGGTCGTGGACATCCCCGGCGTCCTGGAGAACACCTCGGACGCGCAGCACTGCGTCTACCGAGCGCCGGAGGGCGCGACCGCGGACGCGATCGCCGCGCTGTTCGGCATCACGGCCGCGGCGCTCGGCGTGCTCAACCCGCTACCGCCCGGCCCGGGCGGGCTGTGGATCTGCCCGCCGATGCGCGGCGACGCGCACGGACAGAACGACGGGCACGGCCAGTACCCCGCGTGCAGCCTGGCCGGCCTCGCGGCCGCCTACAACACGGACCCGGTAACGCTGGCGCTCGCGAACGCGGCGACCCCCGGCGTGCTGGCCGAGGGCGTCTCCCTCACGGTGTCCGGTAAGACCTATGCCACCAGGAAATTCGAGACCTTCAACTCGCTGGCCCGCAGGTTCGCGGCGCTCGGCGTGTCCGTCACGGTCGCCGGCCTCGCCGCAGCGGCCGGCCAGGTACCCGGCCTGATCGAGCCCGCCGCCCGGATCGCGCCTGTTCCCCCGCCGGCGCTCGGCATCCGGGTCCCCGTCACGCCCGGATGGTCCCAGGCGGTCTTCCCGGTCATCACCACCCTGACGCAGTCGCGCGACCGGTCCCTGGTGCATCAGGACTTCGCCGGCGCCGACGATGTCAGCACCTCAACGGCTTCGCTGCCGCCAGACCCCGGGCAGCAAGCGGACGACGCCTCGCTCTCGCTCACCCGGTTCGCCGAGACGCTGGAGGCGGCGCTGCCCGGCCTGCACCTGGCGATCGGCAGCCCGCTGGCCGAGGGCGACGACCCGGCCACCATGAGCACGCTCTGGGCGGTCAGCCTGGCTGACTCGTCTCCCGGCGGCGGTGACGCCCGGCCGGGGCCGGCGATCGGCTATTCGTTCGTCCCGGCGAAGGCCGCGTACTTCGCGCTGCCGCCGCTGTCTCCCGCGCTGGCCGGAGGCGAAGTGGAGATATCCCCGTACGTCACCGGCCAGCAACCGCCGCTTTCCGGCCCGGCGCGGAAGGTCAGCTTCCGCTCGGTCGACCTGGATGGCTGGCTGGAAGCCTTCCTTGGCGCGGCCGACTTGTTCTCCTCACCCGCCTACGCCGGGCCGGCCCACAGCTTGTCGCCGGGTTCAGTCGATGCCGTCCTCGCGGCGAAGCAGCGCCTGGCCGGGCTGCTCTCGGCCCGGGTCGCCCCGGTGCTCGACGGCACACCGGGCGACGCCCGCGCCGCAGGCGAAGCGCTTTACCAGGCGATGCTCATGAAACTGTCGTCCGCTTACACGGTCGACACCGTCATCCAGGTACCAGTGAAGGTCAAGGTCACCGGCCCGCTCACTCCGGGCAACGAGCCCCGCCTGGCTGGCTCGGCGGTTTCGGTTCGGTCCGCCGCCGGCGGCGACCGCGCCTACAGCCTTTCCACCGCCAAGGTCGGCCTCGCGGCGGGCGAGTCCAGCGCGACGTTCCTGTTCAGCGTGAAAGCCGCGCCGGAACACCGGTCGGTGAGCCTGGACCTCAGCTATTTCGTCACCGAGCTGGAAGTGCCGGCTCCCGGTGAGAAGGTCGGCGGCTACCAGGGGTCGCGCTGGCTGACGTTCGTGCGGCCGGCATCGCTGCCGCCCGGGAACATGCGGGGCCTGGTCGTGCCGGTGCCGCTGCGCGCCTACCCCAGCCCGGTGACGCTGCTGTCGCAGCAGGCCAGCCAGGCCGTAGCCAGGCCCGCGGCGGCCGCGGACCTGTCGCGCTGGGACCTGTCCTTCAGCTACGCGCACGAGGATGCCGAGCAAGACACGCCCATCGTTGAGGTCGCGCTGAATACGGCACCGGCTCGCGGGCCGCTGTTCACCACGCCGTCCGATCCGCTGCAGCACAATGTGTTCGCCGCGCTCGCCAGGTTCACCTCCGCCTGGCCGGCGCTGAAGAACGATCTCGCCGTGCTGACGGCACTGCCGCCGGGACACGGTCCGCCGGAGGCAGCCGCCGCGGTGGACGCCTTCGCCAAACTGGCCCGGGACGTCGCCGACGCGTTTCTGCCGACGGCGCTGGGCCCGCGCACCCAGCTCCCGCCACCACAGATCCTGCGCTACCGGCTGCAGAAGGAGCTGACCGCCGCGGCGGACGAAACCGCGACACTGCGCAGCCTGACCGTCACCTCGATGCCGCAGCCGAACGCGGCACCACTTGCCCCGGGCCAGCTGGAGCCGCAGGTCCCGCTCTGGCCGCCGAAGGTCGTGGCCCGCTGGGACGACCACGATCACCAGCTCGGCCTGATCAGGTCGGACGCGGACGCAGCGGTCTTCGGCTACCCGCCGGGAGTCATCCAGGCCCGTGCGCCGCTGACCCACCGGATGACGTTCCGCTGGCCCGGCGACCCGGACAGGCCGCCGTCCGAGCCGGATGTCCCGGCGAAACCGGCCGGAGCGCAGAACGTCGAGTTCCTCGGCCTGAACGTGCTGCGCCAGCAGAACGCCCGGGCCGGAGTATCGGTCTGGCGCAACCTGGAACTCGTCGAGGGCCAGGCCACCAACCCGGCATTCGTGTACCGGACGCCCGTCGCCGGTTTCGCCAGCAACGCCTTCCCGTCCGTCGTCGGAGCCGAGCCAATCGTGATCGGCCAGCCTGGAAACAGGATCGCGGAGTCCCTCGGCCGGTTCCTAGGGCAGCTGATCCCGCCCGGCTGGGTACCGGAGGGACAGAAGGTGACCATCCGGCTGGCTATCAGCATGTCCCGTGTGATCGCCTCGACCGGCGATCGAGCGCTGCGGGCAGTCGTTCCCATGTTCCTGATCGCCGCGTACGAATTCGACCCGAAAACCGATGCGGACTGGACCCGGGACGACAGCCTGGTCGCCCG
This sequence comes from Streptosporangiaceae bacterium, assembly GCA_030040095.1. Taxonomy (GTDB): domain Bacteria; phylum Actinomycetota; class Actinomycetes; order Streptosporangiales; family Streptosporangiaceae; genus JASHPR01. Next base: position 20,824 of record JASHUI010000695.1, read on the forward strand.
GGCCGACAACTACATCGCCGGCTGGTGTTATGAGCAGGGGGCGCAGCCCAGCGGAGCGACCTTCCTGTTCGACCTCACGGTCTACGGCGGCGGCGAGCATCCCCAGCCGCTCATCCAGGACGTGACGCTGAGCGCCCCGGCGTAGCGCCTCGTCGGCACGGGATGATTCTGGCCGAGAGGCGCGTTGACGTGGACACGACATATCGTGTTAGGTAGGGCCGGACCCTTGACGAGCTCCGGCTCTTGAGAGGTGAGCGTGATGACCGGTTGGTACGCGCGGCGAACGCCCGGCAGGTCGGGCAGAGCCGTGATCGCCGTGACGCTGCTCGCGCTGCTGCTGGTGGCGGCCGTGCCGGTGGCCCTGCTGGCCGCGGTGGTCATGATGATCCTGGGACATGTCGTCGGCGGGCTCGCGCTGTTCGGCGGTTCGGTCCTGGCCGCCGCCGTAGCCGTGGCGCTCGCGGGCATGAGCGGGATGCGGCACCTGCGCAGGCTGCTGTCCGGGGACAGCTTCCGCGTCGTTCGGCTGGACGGCACCCAGTACGCCGACGTGGCGGAGCCGGAGGGCAGCGACCACAGCAACCTCGTGCGGCTGGACCGCAGCGAGTACGCCGAGGTTCGCTGACCTGGCCCTCCCCGTTATCGGGGGTATCCGGGCCGGATGTCCGGCCGCGGATCCGGCTGCTGGCCGCCGATCACCTTGGCCCGGGTTCGGTTCCGGCGCCCGGGATGTCCGGCCGCCAGTACTGAAGTTCTTCCTTGGCTTTCTCCAGGCCCAGCTCCTCCAGCGGGCTGCCCTGCCCGGTGCGCAGATGGCGCAGCACCGTTGCCATGAACTCATCCATCGCCGCCGTTACCCGCTGCACCGGCGTCGGCTCCGGCTTGCCGTCACTCATACAGGTAGCTTGCCGACGCTAGGGCGCCGTGTCGAGCGGCGGCAGGGTGACCGTGGGATCGCCCAGGAGCACCATGCTCTGCCGGTCGAGCGCGGTCAGCCGCAGCCGGGTGAGCCGGGGCCGGACGGTCAGGTCGCCGCGGGCTCGCTGGTCGTAGCAGGTGGCCCACTGGGCGTGCAGGTCGCCGACGCCGGCCCGGTAGTCGCCGAATGCCTGCCCTATGGGCTGGCCCGCGTAGAGGTTGGTGGACAGGGCCGTCACGAGGTCGTGTCCCAGCCCCTGCCCGGTTTCGGCGATTCGCAACGTCCAGTCGAACGTCGGTTCGACGTGCCCGACGATGGCGCGCACCGGGCGCTCGCGGCCCAGCAGCCGGGTGACGGCGGGCGCCACCGTGGAGCCGAGCGCGGCCACGGCGGTGACCACGGCGAGCGCGGTGGTGTCCTGGCCCAGGAGCCCGGCGTACTTGCTGGGGCCCTCCGATCCGGCTGAGCAGCAGGCCTGGGCATGCCAGATCGCGCCGGGAGGCATCGCGGCGTCGAGCGCGTCCAGTGCGACCGGCGCATGGACGGTGTCCACGGCCGCGCCCAGCGTGCTGGCGAGCTGCGCGCCGGTTCCCTCGGTCAGGCCGTGACTGGAGGTGATCACGAGCGCTGGCCGCGCGGCAGTCAGCGCGGCCAGCAATTCGGCGGCTGTGGCGCGTTCATCGGTCAGGTGCCGGAACCGCGGCAGGCCGGGATCGGTGAGCCGTGCCGCGAGGGGATTGGCGATGACCGCCCGCATCTCGGCGGTGATGTCACCGGGAAGGTCGACGGTCCACATCAGCGGCGCGCGCACGTCCACGTCGGCGTCGGCCCAGCCGGAGAGCATCGCCGCGATGTAGTTTCCCAGCGCCTGGCCAGACAGCGGCAGCCGGCCCACGGCGCGGCGGGTACCTAGCGCGTACTGCACCGGCCACGGAACGGCTTCGGGGCCTGCGATGATGAGGATGTAGCGGGGCAGCCTGCCCTTGGCCACGCCGTAGCCGGAGAGCAGGTGCGGTGTCTGTGCCTGGCCGCCGGGGAAATAGCGCCGCACCAGGCCGGGGGGTAAGGCGGGGTCCCAGCGCAACATCACCGTGCCCGGCCGCGCGGCGAGCAGATCCTGAACCGGCGGCGGAGCGTCAAGCCCGGCCGCCTTCCCGGCCGGCGGGTGGTCGGACTCCGGCAGCAGGACGCCGTAGCCGACGTCGGGGTGCCGCCAGTCGGTCACGTCGGGCGGGAGGCCGAGGTCGAGAGGCTGCTGGGAGGGCGGCAGGCCACCGCGTGCTCCCCACCGGTCGGCGTGCGGGTCGAGCGCGCCGTGCGCGGTCTCGGTGCCGGTCCATGCGTCGATGCTGACCGCGGCCGGCAGGTCCTCGACAGCGCCCACGGCGGTCAGGCTGGTCACGCGCCGGCCAGGGCCAGTGCTTGCTCGAGCTCGGTGATCCGGGTCCGCACGTCTTCTATCAGGTCCGGGTGCGTGGTCTGCGGGTCGAGGGCGGCCAGGGCGCCGCGGAACTGGTCCAGCTTGCCGCGAAGGCTCGCGAAGTCGGTCGACGAAAGCTGCGCGGAGGGCACGAATACCTGAAGAGGATCGTCCTGCACGTAGAGCACCGGGTCCGTCCAGGAATCGTATGCGGTGGGGTCCACTCCGCTCATCACGACCCGGGGCGCGGTCAGGGCCTGTGCCCAGTCGATGTCGCAAACCCGGGCCTGGTCCGGGGCGGCGGCTGCCGTGAGCGCCTGCCGGATCACATCGAGGGCCTCCGGGTAGAAAGCCGCGCAGAACCGGTTGGTCTCGGTGAGGTCCACGAGCCGCCGCATTCCGATCACTGCCGGGATGCCGCCGCAGACCATCTCGTGCGCGAGCGCGGGCCCGTCCCCCTGGCCCGCGGCCTGCGCGGTTTCGCAGGCACTCAGCACGACCAGCCATGGATTGCACGGCTTCAGCGCCGCCACCAGCTCGGCGGCCGCCAGCCGTACCGAGCCGGCGGCGTCAGGGTCACCAGGCTGGTAGGCGTCGAAGTCGGCGCTGTGGGCGAACGCCAGTGTCCGGACTCCGGCGGCCGTCCCCCCGCCGTGGCATAGCACGTGCAGAAGATGCGGTCGCGCGGCGGTGATCTGGCGGGTCAGCCCGGGCGCGGTGTCCTTGATCAGCTCAGCGCTGATCCCGCGGCGCTCCGCCTCGTCGCAGACGTCCTGGTCACCGGAGATCACATGCAGGCGGACGTCGACGGCGGCCGCGTCCGCCGTCGCCAGCGCGTCGGCGAGCGCCCGCAGCTGCGGCAGCCCGTCGCGTGCCGCGGCGGACAGAACCGCGACGATCCGCAGCGGCGCGCTCAGCACGCGGGGCTCCAGTGGCCTTCTGGTGCTCGCGATGCGTGCAACCGGCCAGCGCCGGTCCAGCGCGCAAAAGCCGTGCTGAGGGGAGTAGATCAGCTCCCAGGCAACGAGATCTGCCGACGAGGCGCGCACGTGGAAGTAGAGCGGCCACGGGGCAGAGCCCGGAGGGGCCGCGAGGGCATGGTCGAGGACATTACGCACCGGAGCGTGGTCGAGCAGCAGCTTCACTAGCCCCGCGCCGCGTTCGACCAGCGAGCCGTCCGGAAGGCCGGCCAGGTCCACCGGCCAGTTGTCGCCGAGGCCGGGGATATCGCCCGGGGCAAGGTCCAGCTTGACCATGACCTGCTCACCGAACCGTTCGAAGGTGATGATCGTGCGGGTCATTTCGGCCTCGCATGCCTGGCCACCATCTGCTGCAGCTCGGACAGCGCCTCGGCGGCGCCTTGCTCGTAGGCCTGCTTGTCGCCGACCGGCTCCGGCGCGGATGCCGGGCGGGACAGGCTGGCGAGCTGGGAGCCGATGTAGCGTTCGGACGTGGCCACCCAGGACGGCACGGTCTGCGCGCTGGCGTAGTAGTCGCTCAGGTCGGCCTCCGGCGCCACCTGGTAGCCCTCCGGCAGCACCGTGGCCGGCAGCAGATCCTCACCGGCAGGCGCGGCGCGCGTACTCTCGGCCGTCGGCGGCGGCCCGGGCCACTCCTCGGCCAGCCGCGGCTGCATCTTTTCCGGCTGGAGGTAGGCGAACAGCGACGTGCTCGTCGGCACCTGACGCGGGAACCGTTCGTCGGCGAGGAACCCGTGCATGTCTGCCAGCGCCGCCCCGTGTCGGTCGAGCCGGATGGAGGAGTAGACGGTCGTCCCGGGGCGCTGCTGGCCGACGGCGTCCGCGACGACCCGCATCGCCACATCGGAGCTGACATCGGGCGGCGCGCCGAACGACAGCGTCGCGGCGCCGACGGCGTCGGCCAGCAGGCGGACATCGTCGCCGGTGACGAACGCACAGTTCCGGGTGCTCGACGGCTCGGACGGATCGGGCGCGAGGGCCAGCATGGGCCGGTCGGAGTCCCAGGTCGCGTCGAGCACCACGTGCAGTGCCCGCACCGCCTGACCAGCCAGACCCGCGGCAAGCCAGTCGGTCCAGATCCGGCCGGGAGAGCCGGGTTCCGCCTGCCCGCTCTCCCAGTCTCGCCGGCGAACCCGCTCCTGGCCGCGGCCGGACCGGTCCGCCCAGGCCAGCCGCGCAGCGGAGGGCTCATGCACGTGCAGCCACTCCGGACCGGGCTCGGTCAGCTGGCGCAGCCGGGCCGCGGTGCCGGCATCGGCAAAGACGTGCACGTCTAGCGGGCCTGCGACCTGGATGGCGATCCTCCCGGCCAGGTCGGCGACATACGGTGCCGCCCAGTCGGTGCCTTCGGGGGCGCTCACCCCGATGGCCACGCTCCACACCTGGCCGGGATCGGCGGCCACCGGCAGCCGGTCGGGCACCCGCAGCAGCGGCACATGGGCGCGCAGCGACCGCTCCCACGGCACCGCGCCGAGATAGCCATACGGCGGTGCCAGCCTCAGCCACAGCGCCGTTTCGTCCTCGAGTTCGGCTTCCAGCGAGGCGGCGACGTGGTCGCGCAGGTCGGCAGGCAGCGTGAGCTCGCGTGGCGGAGAGGCGGACTGGGCCAGCCCGAATTCGTCGAGCGGATACCGCAGCGCCCAGAGCCGGCGGGGTGTGCCGCCGAAGTAGCCGACCAGCTCGGTCGCCACGATCGGCGGCGTGTACGACAGGTCGAGTTGCGCCCGCAGCACTGCCAGGTGCCACTTTTCGATGATCTGTATCGCCATGTCGATCGTGTCCTTGCTGATCAGGAAGCATTCGCGAGGCAGTGCAGCGCCCACCACGTGGCCGGCGTGCTGATGTCGCCATGCCCGCCGATGGCCGGCCTGCCGCCGATGTCACCGCTGCCGTCGACGGCGATCACGCGCTCGCCTCCGGACAGGTCGTAGCTGCCGCCGGGGGCGACCGCGGCCTGGCGCGCGCTGGCCGCGCCCAGCCCGGCCGGGCCGTAGCCGCCGAGGGCGCCGAACCGGTCGGTGTCGCCGACCGCCGCGATGTTCGGCTCACCCAGGCTGGCACCCCGGACCGCGAGGTGGAAAGCCTGCCGCAGGGGGAAATCATGCTCGGAGTAGGTGGCCAGAATCGGCAGCTCGACCCGGGCCAGGACCGGGTGATAACCGCCTGCCCGGCCGGTGCCGGCGACATCGGGGGCAAAGCACCACCGGTTCACCGCCGGCTGCAGCAGCAGCATCGACCGGGCCGGGCGGCCCGGCGCGGCGACGGCGAGGGCGGACATCACCAGCCGGGCTCCGAACGAGTGGCCGACCAGGTGCAGCCGGGCATCGGTGTCCTCGAGTACCCGCCGGACCAGCGGCGCCACGCCACGAGCGCCCACCCGCCCGGCCCGGTCTTTCATCTTCCACATCGTGCCCATCCGCAGCAGGTTCCGCGGGTCCCAGGTCCCTAAGCCGCCGGCCACCCGCGGATCCGCCGCCAGGGTGGCCACAGCGGCGGCCACCCCCCCGCCAGCGCCAAGATCGCCGAAATCGTCGGGATCGCCGGGCCTGGCCGCGGCCCCGCCGTCGAGCAGCGCCCAGGACCGGAGAATGTCACTCACGCTCGGTGCGGCCGACCCGTCGTCCGGGTCGGTGACGGGCGCAAGCGCCGCGCGAACGATCTCTGCGGCCTGCTCGGCCTGCGCCTGGGCCAGTTCCCCTGAGCCGTCGAGCAACTCGCTGAGCTGGGCCTGGGCACCGTGGTCGAGCGACTCGGCGACGAACGCGCGCGTCTCCTCGTTGCGCGCAGGGTCGGCGGGCGCGCCACCCGCGATCCGCGGCCCGTCTTCCCAGGGCATGAGAAGGCTTATCGACGGCCAGACAACGCCCGCCAGCACCGGCCGGCGGCCCGCCCGCACGGCGCCCTGGGACACATAACCATCGATGAAGGCCAGATAAGTCGCGGCGGCGGCATCGAAGGTGTTGTTCCAGCCATGCGAGAAGAGGAAGACGTCGGTGACGCCCTCGAGCGACTCGGTCAGGTGCCGCGCGGTCTGGGGGCTGAGCAGGCTGCCATCAGCCGCATAGCGCAGCAGGTAGAGATCGGCTTGCCGGCCGCTGCCGATATCGACAGCCCGGTACGGGCCAACGACCACCGCAGCCCTCCGGATCGATGCGTCCGAATGATCACCATCGTCCTACCAGAATTCGCCCATCGTCAATATGGACGGTGCCCCTCAGCCCTCATGACGCGGCGGAGCTTGCGGCCCGGTTCTCCAGCGGCGCAGGAACGGCGACCGGCCGCCGGCCGGCCGTCGCCTGACTCCGCTGGCCCGCAGGAGCCTGAGGATGGTCTGCGCCGGCTGGCCGGTGAGCAACTCGATGTGGCGTACCCCCAGCCCGCATCCGACATACAGCTCCTCGGCGAGGGCAGCGCTGACCGCCACGGGGGCCGGGAAACGCTGCCAGATCGGGCCGCCGGCCGGCCTGCGGCCGATGTGATGGCGCGACAGCGCCTCGTGCACCAGCGGATCGGCGTACAGGGCCTCGACGAGCTCGATCTCGGCCGGTCCTTCGCCGGGCTCCGGTCCCCCCACCCGGACGGGGAGCCCCTCGTCGTGCGCGGCGCGCAGGACGGTCTGCCCGGATACGCCGAGGATCCGGCCGGTGTCGGCCGCCGACAGCCCGGCGCCCACGTACAGCTCGGCCAGCGCTGGCGCGGGCACCGTCACCCGGTCCTCCCGGTTCAGCCGCCCCTTGGTGCGCATCCGGACGCCGCGGGCATGAAGGCGGTCGCGGATGGTGCGCTGCGGCACTCCCGTGGCCGCCGAGATCTGCCCGGAGTTCAGCCCGCACTCGACGTACAGCCGCTCGATGAGCCGATCCAGGGCGGTTTGCTCGGCGCCGGTCCGCCGGGGCCGGCCGGCGCCACGGGCCTTGACCGGCACGCCCAGCCTGGCGAGCAGCCTGCCGACGCGCTGCCGGCCCAGTCCGGTCAGCTCGCCGATCCGGTAGGTGGACCACCCCTCGCACAGATACAGGTGGCTGGCCAGCTCCCCGATATCGGCGCCCGGGTCGGCCGCGTCAGGCGGCATCGAGAGCCCGGACACTGCCTGCGCGGCATGCCAGCAGAAACGCACATCGCGGTCCGGGCTCATGCCGCCACCCTCCTGCCTAGCTGGCCTCGCCCAGCCACCCGCCGATCCGGTGGTAGATGTCCTGCGCGTAGCTGGTCGCAAGCGGCTCGGCGACGGCGAGCTTATAGGTCCGCTTCCCGCCGGGCTGACGCGGAGCCCTCAGGAACAGCGTGGTGTCCGGCTGATCGCGGAAGCTGCCGGCGAAATCGTACTGGTGGGTGACGAAGAACACCCTGACGTCGGCTTCGAGCAGCGCCCGCACCACCTGCCGGCCTATCTCTGAGCCCTCGCGCTCGTTGGTGGCGGCGAACGACTCGTTGAACAGGATCAGGCTGTGCGGTGTGATCTCGTCCGCGATCCGGCTCATCCGCTGCAGTTCCTCATCGAGCCGCCCGCTGACCATGTTCGGGTCTTCTTCGCGGATGAAGTGGGTGAAGACGTGCGTGCAGGCGCTGGCGCGCAGCAGCCGGGCCGTGACGAACATGCCGCACTGCATCATCAGCCTGGCCAGGCCCACGCTGCGCAGGAACGTCGACTTGCCACCCGAGTTGGCGCCGGTGATGATCACCAGTTGCCTGCCGTCGGCCTCGGCGTCGTTGCCGACGACGCGGTCAGCGCACAGGGCCAGCCCGGCGTCCTGAAGGCCCTCGCACGTGAACACGGCGGGACTGCGCGCGAGCGGGACGGGGAACGTCGTCGGGCGGCCACGGGCGGTGAGCTGGTCGTGCAGGTTGAGGCACCCGATGTAGAAGCCGAGTTCGGCGCGCAACATGACGAAGTAGCTGGACACGTGGTCGGCCGACTGCGCCGCCGCGTTCGCGACCAGGTTGATCCCCCGGCTGGCCATGTCCTCCAGGGCCTGCGCTCCGGCTTCGTCGCGCGGCGGGATCGTGAAGGAGTAGGTCGACCGGGGCTCGATCCGGACCCGCTCCTTCCAGTTTCGCCTCGGGCTGCCGGATCGCAGCACGTAGTTGAGGCCGCTGTTGTCGCGGCCGAGCTGCGCACTCATCAGCTCGCCGGCGCGGAACCGCAGCTGCCGCAGATGGCCGCTCAGTGTCGCGAAGTACGGGTCGCTCAGGTCGCGCTGCAGCGAGCGCAGGAGCGTGATGAGGCCTGGAGAGGCGAAGGCGGCGACGTGGTCGTCGGCGATGCGGCGCAGCTCCCGGAGCCGGGCGATCAGGACTTCGAGCTGGCCGACGGCGCCGGACAGGATGGAGGTGGGCCGCTGCGAGGGAAAGAATCCCCATGCGCGGCGCTTGTCTTCGAGCGCGCCGACGGCAATGGCGTACATCTGCCGGATGATGTCCGGCTCCGCGATGCAGTCGGCGAGAACGTGCTGGCGGTAGCGGATGGCGTCGGGGTCGGTGAGGCTGGCGAGCAGCACCCGCGTGCAGACCTGGTGCAGGAACCTATCGCCGGCCGCCATCGCGTCCAGCACGGTGTCAAGCTCCAGGTCCCGGATCAGGTCATCACTGTTCGGCGGCAGGTCAGCGGAAAAGTCGAAGTCCTGGTCGTGATGGAGCAAGTGGGCCTTCACCGGCTGAGCCTTTCCTTGAGCTGCTGGTAGGTGACGCGGTGCTTGCGGGCGATGGTCAGCGCGTACGCGAGGCCGTCGGCCGGCCCCCGCACCACCTTGAAGGTGCGCTCGGCCGGGTTGCCGGGGACGATCGTGCTGGTCATGCTGACCACGGTCGGGCCGAAGGACGCCAGCTCATCGATGAAGGTGACGTACACGCACAGAAGGTCCAGCCCGGTGACCTTCGCCAGCACCTTCTCGCCGAGGAACCGGGCGTCGGCGACGGTGGTGGAGGTGAAGATCTCGTTCATGATGACGATGCTGTCCGGCGTGGCGGCCAGCAGGGCTTTCTGGATCCGTAGCAGGTCGTCTTCGAGTTTGCCGGTCAGGTCAGCCAGGTCCTCCTCCCGCTCGAAGTGGGTGAAGATCCGGTCGTACATGAACAGGCGGGCGGCTCTGCCGGGAACGGGGCAGCCCACGGCGGCCAGGTGGTGCAGCTGGCCGAAGGTCCGGGCGAACGTCGTCTTGCCGCCCTGGTTCGGGCCGGAGACGACGATGACCCGCTCGCGCCCGCTCAGGCGGAAGTCGTTGGTGACGACGGGCTTGCCCTGTGCGGTCAGCCTGGCGGCCAGCGCCAGGTCGAAGGTGTCGCGTGCGGAGATCTCCTTCGAGCCGGCGGCCAGTCTGGGGTAGCAGAAGGCCAGTCCAGCCGATCGGAGCGGCCCGATGTACTCCAGGTAAGCCAGGTAGAACTGCAGTTCCCGGTCGAGCTCGCGGATCACCGGATCCACGAACCCGGAGTGCTCGAGGCAGTACCCGGTCAGCGCGCCGAACTCGGCCGGGAACAGGCGCGCGACCAGTTCCGCGATCTGCGCGCCGACGTGGGTCATGCCCGGCCAGGTGCGGTACGTCACCCGGTAGTCCTTCACCGCGCCCTGCTGGAACCGCTCGAACGTCTCCTGGATCTCGGCGCTGTAGTCGGGTTCGCCCTCGTACCGGCTGACTTCTACCCGCAGTCCCTTGATCCGCACCTGGTAGGTGATGGCGGCCAGATCGCTCTGGCGACCCGCGGTGTCGGCGGCGAGCCGGGTGAAGCCCGTCGAGGCCGCGTAGCCGGCGAGATAGTCACGGAACGCGCGCAGGCCCCGGGAGGTGATCGCGCGTGCGTCCAGGTCGGCGGCCAGTGCGCGGACCGCGTCGCAGTAGATCGCGGCCGCGTCAAGGAACCAGCCCTCGCGCTCGCGAGCGGAGTGCATCTTGGCCAGCTGGTCCAGGTGAACGCGCACCTCGCGCATCTGCCCGCAGAACTGGGCCGCGGCCCGGGCCAGGCCGGCGTCCTCGAGGTCCTGGAACACCTCGTGCCGGTACCGGATCGCGTCGGCGTCGCGGACCTGCTCGTCGAGCACGCGAGCGATCAGCTCCCGCTCTTCGCGGTCCCCGGCGACCGCCGCCACGACCTGATCGAGGTTGAGATCGCTGACCATGGACCGGTCAGGCCGGTTACCGGCCTGCTGCCGGGCCGCGTCCCGGTACAGCAGGCTGGTACAGGCGGGCCGCTGGCCTGCGCCCGCGGCACCGGAGAGCGCCCTCGTTCGCTCGGCGGATCCCGCGATGCTGGATGAATCAAGGCGGGGCATGGGATGCTCCTGTTCTCGCCGTCACGGCGTGTTATCAGGAGCCATCAGCCCTCGAGGGCGGCACTCGGCGAGCTCCATCGCCACCATCCACTGTAAGGCGCGCAGCCGACGGCGACACCTCCGGCGCCATGGTGACCAGAGGTACCCGAGTGAATTTGCAGGGCCGGCGGGGCTTGCGCCACAATGGGGACCGGCGATGAGGCTCGCCACAACCGCGGGAACGTCTCGCTAATGGCCTCTGCAACCTGGACCGGGAGACCGGCAGGCTGAGGAGGAGGCCGTCAGTGACAGACGTGGTGCCGGAGCCGCCCGGTAAACATCTCAGGGGCGTGCAGCCCCTGACCCAGGTCGCGGGAGCCGATCGGTGAGCGGCACTCTTCCGATACCGGTCATCCAGTTGCTGCAGGTCGCCACCGTCGCCCTTGCCGCGCCCGGGATCTCGGGCGTGATCGCGCGGGTCGAGGCGCGACTGCAGGGCCGGGCCGGCCCGCGGGTGCTGCAGCCGTACTACGACCTGGCCAAGCTGCTGCGCAAGGAGGCGCTGGCCCCCGAGGGGTCGAGCTGGGTATTCCTGGCCGCCCCCGTCGCCGCCGCGGCCTGCTACCTGACCGTGCCGCTGCTGATCCCGGTGCTCACCAGCTTCGGGCTGCCGCTGGGCTACATGGGCGACATCCTTGGCGGCGGCCTCATCCTGTCGCTGGCCAGCTTCGCCGTGGCGGTCGCGGCCTCGGAGACCGGGAGCCCGTACGCACAGCTCGGTGCCAGCCGGGCGAAGACCTTCGCCGCGATCACCGAGCCGGTCATGCTCTTCGTGATCTTCGTTGTGGCGCTGGTGACCGGCACGGACCTGCCCTACGCGCTGGCCGCCACCGTCCGCTCGTCGGCCAGCCAGATCGTGCGGCCCGCCCACCTGCTCGCGGCGGCGGCGCTGTTCATGGTGATCTTGTACGAGACCGGCCGGATCCCGGTGGAGACGCACTCCGGAACCAACGAGTTCGGGATGATCGAGGAAGCACGGCCGTTCGAGCACTCCGGCCCCTACTTCGCGCTGCTGAAGTGGGGTTCGTCGATGAAGCAGCTGATCCTGTACACGATCCTGCTCAACGTGTTCGTCGCGCCGTGGGGCCTGTCGGCGACCGCGCGGGTCCCGTCGGTGGTGCTGGCGATCGTCGCGCTGCTCGGGAAGGCGGCCGTCCTGGGGATCGTCGTGGCCGTCATCGACAACTCGTTCGCCAAGCTCCGGCTTTTCAAGATCACCGAATTCGCGGCCGCGGCGTTCCTGCTGGCGGTCCTCGGCGTGTTCACTCTCTACCTAGGGGGCGGCTGATGTCCGCGCTGGCAGGGGCGGCCGCCGCGGTGGCGGCGCCGAGCGTCTACTCGGGCGGCTCGAGCGTGATCGCGCTGGGCGTGCTGCTGGCCGAGTTCGGCATGTTCCGCCAGGCGCTGCTGCGCGACCAGGTGCGCCTCTACGCGGTGCAATCCGCCCTGATCTCGGTGCTGGCCATCCTGGTCGCGGCCGTGCGGCACCTGCCCGACCTCTACGTGCTCGCGGCGCTCTCCGCGGCGCTGAAGGTCGTGATCGTCCCGATCGTGCTGCGCCGGCTGCTGCGCGGCATCGGCCGGGGAGGCGAGGACGACCCGGCGCCGGGCTGGACCGAGATCGCGGGCAGCGGGTCCCTTGGCCTGGCCAGCACCGTGCTGCTGGCCATCGCCGTGGCGGCGTTCGGCTTCTTCGCGGTCCGGGCCCTGGGCATCTCCAGCCCGGTCCTCCCGCCCACCGCGCTGGAGATCTCGGTATCGGTGGCGCTGGTCGCGTTCGTGCTGATGATCATGCGTCGTGACGTGGCCTCCCAGGCCATCGGCTTCCTGTCGCTGGAGAACGGGATCTCCCTGGCGGCCCTGGTGGTGGCCGCCGGCCTGCCGCTGATCCTCGAGGTGGCGTTCCTGTTCGACCTGCTGGTCGCGGTCGTCGTGTTCGAGCTGCTGATCCGGGTGCACCACGGCCGCGCCGAGTCGCTGTCCACCGCCGACCTCACCACCCTGCGAGGCTGAGCGATGGTCGTCGTC
>JASHUI010000696.1:0-5587 GCA_030040095.1 Streptosporangiaceae bacterium
TCGCCGCCGACCGGCACGCCCTGCTCATCACCATCCACCACATCGTCTGCGACGGCTGGTCCATGGGCGTGCTCACCAGGGAACTCGGCGCCCTGTACGCCGCCTTCGCGGCCGGCCGGCCCGACCCGCTGCCGCCGCTGCCGGTCCAGTACCCCGACTACGCCGCGTGGCAGCAGGCCTGGCTCGCCGGCGGCGGCGCCGAGCGGGAGGGCGACTTCTGGTTGCGCGCGCTCAGCGGGGCTCCGGCCGAGCTTGACCTGCCCGCCGACCGGCCCCGCCCGGCCGAGCAGGACTACCTGGGAGACCGGGTGCGGTTCGAGCTCGACCCGGCGCTGACCGCCCGGCTGCGCGAGGTCAGCCGCCGCCAGGGCGTCACCTTGTTCATGACCGTCCTCAGCGGCTGGGCGCTGGTGCTGTCGCGGCTGTCCGGCGGCACCGACATCGTCATCGGCACCCCGACGGCCGGACGGCGCCGGGACGAGCTCGCGGACCTCATCGGGTTCTTCGTGAACACGCTCGCGCTGCGCATCGACCTGTCCGGCAACCCCACGATCGCCGGCCTGCTGCACCGGGCCCGCGAGGCGACGCTGGCCGCGCTCGACCACCAGGACCTGCCGTTCGATCAGGTGGTCGAGCTGGTCAACCCGGCTCGCAGCCTGGCCCGGACACCGCTGTTCCAGACCATGCTGACCTGGCAGGACGGCGCCGACGACGAACTCGCGCTGCCAGGCGTCACGCCGCGGCCGCTCGCCGCACCGTACCCGACCGCCAAGTTCGACCTGACCCTCGGGCTCGCCGAGGCCGGCGGCCGGATCACCGGCGCGCTCGACTACGCGACGGCCAGGTTCGATCCGGAAACCGCGGCCTCCTTCCTGGGCTACCTGCACCGGGTCCTGGCCCAGTTCGCCGAGGACCAGGACCGCCCGGCGAACGCGCTGGCGCTCACCGACGAGTCGCAGTGGCGGCAGCTGCTGGACTGGGGGCTGGCCCGCCGGCGCTTGAGCCCGCGCGCCATCGGCGAGCTGTTCGAGGCCGCCGCCGGGCGGCGGCCAGACGCCGTCGCGGTGGCCTCCGGGGGCGGATGCCTGACCTACGCCGCGCTGAACGCCCGGGCGAGCCGGCTGGCGCACCGGCTGCGGGCGCTCGGCGTCGGCCCGGACCAGCGGGTCGCGATCTGCCTGCGCCGGTCACCAGAGCTGATCGTCGCGCTGGTGGCCACGGCGAAGGCCGGCGGCGCGTACGTGCCCCTTGACCCGGCCTACCCGGCCGAGCGGCTGGCGGTCATGCTCGCCGACAGCGCTCCGGTGCTGCTGCTGACGCAGGCCAGCCTGCGCGGCGGCCTGCCGGCCGGACCGGCGATGCCGGTGCTCTGCCTGGACGCGGACGAGCCGGGCCGGGCCGGCGCCGCGGCCAGCTTCCCCCAGGCCAGCTTCCCCCAGGCCAGCTTCCCCCCGGCGGCCCGGCACCCCGACCAGCTTGCCTACGTCATCTACACCTCGGGCTCCACCGGCCGACCCAAGGGCGTCGCGCAGACCTGGCGGTGCGCCGACGGCCTGATCGATTGGATGCTCGAGGATGCGGCGGCGGACAGCCCGCCGCCGACCCGGGTGCTCCAGTTCGCCTCGCCCGGTTTCGACGTCTCGTTCCAGGAAGTCTGGAGCACCCTGTGCGCGGGCGCCACGCTGGTGCTGATCGACGACGAGCGCCGGGCCGAACTGGCCGACCTGCGCCGCTTCATCGCCGAGCGGGAGGTCCAGCGGGCGTTCCTGCCCGCGGCCGTGCTGCACCAACTCGCCGCGCTCGGCGACGATGCCGGGCCGGCGCCCGCCTCCGGCTGCGAGATCATCACGGCCGGCGAGGCGCTGGCCGCGACCGACGACCTTCGAGCCCTGGCCACCCGCCTGGGCGGCGCTTACCTGCACAACCACTACGGGCCGACCGAGACGCACGCGGCTACCTGGCACAGCCTGGCCGTCGCCGACGCCGCCGCCTGGCCGCCGCTGCCGCCCATCGGACGTCCGGTCCCCGGCGCCCGGGTCTACCTGCTCGACCGGGATCTTTCTCCGGTCCCGGCCGGCGTCGCCGCCGAGGTCTACATCGGCGGCGACTGCCTGGCGCGCGGCTACCTGGGGCAGCCGGCGCCGACCGCCGACCGGTTCCTGCCCGACCCGTTCGCGGGCCCGGGCGCGCGGATGTACCGGACCGGCGACCTGGCCAGGTTCGGCAAGGACGGCACCATCGAGTACCTAGGCCGGGCCGACTGGCAGGTCAAGATCCGCGGCGTCCGGGTGGAGCCGGGCGAGGTCGAGGCCGCCCTGCGGCGGCTCGACGGCGTGCACGAGGCCGCCGTGCAGGTGCACGGGGACACCCCGGCCGACCGGCACCTCGTCGGCTACGTGGCCGGCTCGCTGAGCGTCGCCGAACTCCGCGACCGGGCCAGGCGGACCCTGCCCGACCAGCTCGTGCCCACCCGGTGGGTGCTGCTCGACCGGCTGCCGCTGACGCCGAACGGCAAACTCGACCGGCGCGCGCTGCCGGCGCCCGACGACGCCGGCGGCGGGACCGGTTACGTCGCGCCGCGCACGGTCCGCGAGGCGGCGATGGCGGCGATCTGGGCGCAGGTACTGCGCCGCGACCGGGTCGGCGTGCTGGACGACTTCTTCGCCATCGGCGGGCACTCGCTGCTGGCGACCCGGCTGGTACACGCGATCAACCAGCGAATGTCGGCCCGGCTGTCGCTGCGCGATCTGTTCCGCTCCCCGGTGCTCGCCGACCTCGCCGCGAGCCTGGACGACGGGGACCGGGACCAGGGCGCCGCCTACGTGTTCCCGCCGCTGACGCCCGATCCGGCCGGCCGGTACCTGCCCTTCCCGCTCACCGACCTGCAGCAGGCGTACTGGGTCGGCCGGGACGACTCGATCGAGCTCGGCGGGGTCGGCGCGCACGGCTACAGCGAGCTGCGGCTGCGCCGGTTCGACCCGGAGCGCTTCACCCGGGCGCTCAACGCGCTGATCACCCGGCATGACATGCTGCGCGCCGTCTTCGACCCCGACGGCACTCAGCGGGTGCTGGCGGAGGTTCCGGCGTACCGGATGCCACTGCACGACCTGCGCGGGCTGACCGCGGTCACCGCGACGGCGCGGCTCGCCGCGATCCGCGACCGCCTGTCGCACCAGGTGTTCGACGCCTCCTGCTGGCCGCTGTTCGTATTCGAGGTGACGCTGCTCGATGGCGAGATCCTGCTGCACATCGGGATCGACGCCCTGATCGTGGACGTGGCCAGCAGCCAGCTGCTCGAGCACGAGCTCGGCCTGCTGTACGGCGATCCGGACGCCGGGCTCCCGCCGGTCGGCCTCACCTTCCGCGACTACGTGCTGGCCGAGCGCGCGCTGCGGGACACGCCCAGGTACCAGCGGGCGCTGCGTTACTGGCGCGACCGCGTCGCCGACCTGGCGCCCGCGCCCAGGCTGCCGCTGGCGATCGCGCCCGAAGCGGTGCGGCGGCCGCAGTTCGTCCGCTACGAACGGGTCCTGCCGGCCGAGCAGTGGCGCGCGCTGAAGGCGACCGCCCACGCCCACGGCATCACCCCCTCGGCGCTGCTGCTGACCGCCTTCGCCGAGGTGCTCGGCCGGTGGAGCGCCGAGCCGAGGTTCACGCTCAGCCTGCCGCTGTTCAACCGGCTACCGCTGCACCCGGACATCAACGCGGTGATCGGTGACTTCACCTCGCTCATCCTGGTCGAGCTCGACGTATCCGGCGCGGACACCTTCGCCGGGCGCGCTCGCACCGTACAGGAGCGGCTCTGGCAGGACATCGACCACGCCGCGGTCAGCGGGGTACGGGTGAACCGGGAACTGGCCAGCGCGCGCGGCAGCGCGCACGCGGCGATGCCGGTCGTGTTCAACAGCACCCTCAGCGAACTCGCGCCCGGCGCCGAGGAGCGGGGCCTGATGGCCGCGCTCGAGGCCGAGGCGGTGGTCGGCATCACCCAGACCCCGCAGGTCTGGATCGACCACACGGTGCTCGAATCGGCCGGGCGGCTCGACTACAACTGGGACAGCCTCGATGAGCTGTTCCCCGCCGGAATGGTCGGGGAGATGTTCGCCGCGTACGGCGACCTGCTGGACCGGCTCACCGACCCCGGCGCCTGGGACGCCGGCCCCGGTGCCTGGGACGCCGGAGCGGCCGGACCGCGCCGAGTCGGCGCCACGCCGGCGGCCGGGACCGTCCAGGCCTGGCCGCTGCTGCACGAACTGTTCGACCGGCAGGCCCTGCTGACGCCCGATGCCCCGGCGGTGATCAGCCCGGCGCGCCAGCTCAGCTACGGCCAGCTGCGGCGCGAGGCCCGCCGGCTCGCGCGCGACCTTCAGGACCGGGGCGTCGGCCCGGGTGAACTGGTCGCCGTGCTGGCCGACCGGGGCTGGGAGCAGGTCGTGGCCACGCTCGCCGTCCTGTACTCGGGCGGCGTGTACGTTCCGATCGACCCGGGCTGGCCGGCCAGCCGGGTCGCCCACGTACTCGACCGCACTCAGGCCAAGGTGGCCCTGGTCCAGCCCGCGGGCCCCGTCGTCCCCCTCCCGCCCGCGGTGACGCCCGTCAGCGTCTCCGGCGCGGCGGGCCGCGACGATGACGTGGCGCCGGCGCCGGTCGCCCGCGCCGCCACCGAGCTGGCCTACGTGATCTACACCTCCGGCTCCACCGGGACGCCGAAGGGCGTGATGATCGACCACCGGGGCGCGGTCAACACCATCCTCGACGTCATCGAGCGATTCGAGGTCAGCCCGGCCGACCGGGTGCTCGCGATCTCCTCGCTCAGCTTCGACCTGTCGGTCTTCGACATCTTCGGCACCCTGGCGGCCGGCGCGGCCGTCGTGATCCTCGACCCGCAGGCGGCCCGCGACCCGGCGCACTGGCTCGAGCTCGCGCGGGCCCACGGGGTCAGCGTCTGGAACTCGGTGCCCGCCCTGTTCGGGCTGCTCGTTGACTACGCCAAGACCGGCCATGGGCTGCCCGAGACGCTGCGCCTGGCGATGCTGTCCGGCGACTGGATCCCGGTCGCGCTGCCCGACCAGGCCCGCGCGCTGCTGCCCGGCCTGCGGGTGCACAGCCTCGGCGGGGCTACCGAGGCGTCGATCTGGTCGATCCACTACCCGATCGAAGCGGTCGACCCGGCCTGGCGGAGCATCCCGTACGGCACGGCGCTGCGTCACCAGACCTTCCAGGTGCTGGACCATGCCATGCGCGCCCGCCCGACCTGGGTGACCGGCGAGCTCTACATCGGCGGCATCGGCCTCGCGCACGGGTACTGGCGCGACGAAGCGGCCACCGCGGCCGGCTTTGTCACCTGCCCGCGTACCGGCGAGCGGCTGTACCGGACCGGCGACCTGGGCCGGTGGCTGCCCGACGGCGGCATCGAGTTCCTCGGCCGCGCGGACGGCCAGGTCAAGATCCACGGGTACCGGGTCGAGCTTGGTGAGATCGAGGCGGTCCTCGAACGGCACCCGGCGGTGCTGGCGGCGGCGGTGCGGCTGCTCGGCGCCGCCCAGGGCGACAAGCGGCTCGCCGCCTACCTGGTGGCGGACGGCGA
>JASHUI010000697.1:0-6316 GCA_030040095.1 Streptosporangiaceae bacterium
CGGGTGCAGGGCCCGGCCGCAGGCGCCGCGGTCATCCGCGCGAGCGCGGAGCGGTGAGCCCGGTCCAGCCGCTCGTCACGCTGGAGGCGGCCAGCAAGGCCTACGGGCCGCGGGTGCTGCTGGACGGGGTGTCGCTCGGCGTGTCCGCCGGGGACAGGATCGGCGTCGTCGGCCGCAACGGCGCGGGCAAGACCACGCTGCTGGAGGCGCTGGCCGGCCGGGCCGAGCTGGATTCCGGCCGGGCCACCCGGGCCCGCGACCTGAACCTCGGCTACCTCCCGCAGTCCGAGGAGCTGTCCGGCACGGTGCGGGAACTGGTCTTCGGCTCGCTCCCGGAGCACGAGTGGGCGGCGGACGCGCGCGGCCGCTCGGCGATCTCGGCGCTGCTGTCAGGGATCGGCCTGCACGATTCCGCGGAGCGCATCTCCGGGGGCGAGCGCCGCCGGGCGGCGCTCGCCGCGTTGCTGCGCCGTCCTCACGACCTGCTGCTGCTCGACGAGCCGACCAACCACCTCGACCTGGACGCGGTCCGCTGGCTGGCCGGCTACCTGGCCGAGCACGTCCGCTCGTTCGTCGTGGTGACCCACGATCGCTGGTTCCTCGACACCGTGACCGACCGGACCTGGGAGGTCGCCGACGGCCGGGTGCACGGCTACGACGGCGGCTACTCGGCCTACGTCCTGGCCCGGGCCGAGCGGGCCCGGATCGCCGAGGCCACCGATCAGCGCCGCCGCAACCTGCTGCGCAAGGAGCTGGCCTGGCTGCGCCGCGGGCCCCAGGCCCGGACCAGTAAGCCGAAGTTCCGGGTGGAGGCGGCCACCGCGCTGATCGCCGGCGAGCCGCCGCCGCGCGACACCGTCGAGCTGTCCCGGCTGGCGACAGCCCGGCTCGGCAAGACCGTGCTGGAACTCGAGGACGTGTCGGTGCTGGCCGCCGGGCGGGCACTGCTCGACCATGTGACGTGGCGGCTGGGGCCGGGCGAGCGCGTGGGCGTGGTCGGCGTGAACGGCAGCGGCAAGACCACGCTGCTGCAGTTGCTCGCGGGCACCGTCCCTGACGGGCTGACGGTCACGGGCCAGGTGGTGCGGGGCAAGACGGTTCGGATCGGCCGGCTGGCCCAGGAGCCGGCCGCGGTGGATCCCGGGCTGCGCGCCCTCGAGGCCGCCGAGCAGGTGCGGGCCTCGGTCCGGATCGGCGGCCGTGAGATGTCCGCCAGCCAGTTGCTGGACCGCCTCGGCCTGCGCGCTGACCGGCAGTGGGTGCCGGTGGGCGACCTGTCCGGGGGCGAGCGCCGGCGGCTGCAGCTCATGCTGGCGCTGATGGACGAGCCGAACGTGCTGCTGCTCGACGAGCCCACCAACGACCTCGACATCGACACGCTCACCGAGCTCGAGGACATGCTGGACGGCTGGCCGGGCTCGATGGTCGTGGTCAGCCACGATCGCTACTTCCTGGAACGCGTGTGTGACCATGTGGTGGCGCTGATCGGCGGCCGGCTTGCCTACCTGCCGGGCGGGGTCGAGGAGTACCTGAACCGCGAAGACCGTCGTTCCGAACGCGCCGTCTCGGGGTCGGCCCAGGCCCCGTCACGGTCGGCCAGGACCGCGGTATCGCCTGCCGCCCGGCAGCGGGCCGCGCAGAAGGAGCTCGGCCGGCTGGAACGCCAGCTCGACCGGGTGTCCGGTCAGGAGGCCGAGCTGGCCGAGGAACTGGCCCGGCACGCCAGCGACTACGCGAGGCTGATCGAGCTCGGGGAGCGGCTGCGCGCGGTCCAGGACGAGAAGGCCGGCCTCGAGGAGCGCTGGCTCGAGGTGGCCGAGGAGTTGTCCTGAGCCGGTGCGACAATGCCCGCATGAAAGATCAGCGCGGCCCGAAAAGGTTGGTCCGCTCGGAGAACTCGATCCTGAGCATCGGCTCCACTGGGTCGATCCTGTCGATCGGCAGCGCGGGCTCGATCCTCTCGGTGGGCTCGGTGGGCTCGATCCTGTCGTTCGCCTCGGCGGGCTCGATCCTGTCGCTTGCCTCGGTGGGCTCGCTGGCCAGCCTCGGCTCGATGTTCTCGGTGCTGTCCAGCCGGTCCATCCTGTCGGGCCTGTCCACCGGGGCCGTGATGGCCTGGCGGGCCGGCCGTCACCCCGGGCCGGAGCGTTAAGAATGCTGGTCTTGATTTAGGTCGGTGAGCAGGAAGGTCAGGGCGATGACGCCGTAGCCGACCGGCCGGGCGTGCTCGTTCGGCCCGCGCGGGCCCGCCGCGCACTCCCAGGTCCACAGGCAGATCGCGGCCACGTTGCGGGGCACCCGGCCGAGGCCAGGCAGCGTCACCTGGTCGGTGAAGTCCGCGCTGTGGAACGCGCCGAAGACGTTCGCGACGCGGGCGCCGAACGACTGGTAGATCACGCTCAGCAGCCGGTTGTATCCGGCCACCAGCCGCTCGGCGAGCCGCGCGACCTGACGGCCCAGCGGCCCGTCGCGCCACTCGGCCAGGGCGGGCACGTAGTAGTTCATGCCGATGATGCGCACCCCGGGGCCGGCCGCCGAGCGCAGCCTGCTCATGATCTTCGTGAGGTTGACGGTGGTCTGGGGGAAGCTCTTGGTGACGCAGGCGACGACCTTGGTGATGGTCGGGAGCTGGATGCAGGAGTCCGGGTCGTTGGCGCCGATGTCGATGGTGATCAGCGACACCTGGCCGCGGTGGCCGCGCAGGAAGGCGACCGCCTGCGCGAGCTGCGAGCCGGCCGGGTAGCGGCAGATCCCGCCGTTGATCATGGTACTGGTGGTCTCGCCGGAACAGCCCAGCTTGACCAGCCTCAGCCCGGGGTCGCCGACCCGCAGCGCGGCGTAGAGCTGGTCGGCGTAGCCCTGGCCGGTCGGCAGGCTGGCCCCGGCCGGGTCGGGCTGGACGCCCTGGGACAGCGAGTCACCGAGCGCCAGATAGTAGCTCGCGGGCGGGACGCCGGCCCGGCGCGGCGAGGAGCTCACGGAGCTGGCTGGGCCCGCGGCCACGGCGCACGCCGCCAGCGCGGCGATGACCGCGACGGCACGGAGGGTGGCGAGGCGGCGCACCTGGCCTCCTGAACAGCGGCGACGCCTGCCGAGTATAGGAGGGCCGGTGCCGTGCCCGGTCCTGCCCGCGTGCCCGTGCCCCCCGTCGCCCGCCCCTAACCCCCGCCCCTACCCCCGCGCGCCGTCCTGTGGATGGCTGGCGTCGAACGGCGCCAGCAGGACCCGCAGCAGCGCGGCCAGCTCTCCCCGCTGCACGTCATCGAGCCCGTTGAGCAACTCCCGCTCGCTGCGCAGCAGATCCTCGAGAGCCGCGTCGACCGCGGTCCGGCCGCGGTCGGTCAGCGTGACCAGGACGCCCCGCTTGTCCTGCGGGTCGGGGCGCCTGGTGACCAGGCCGGCGTCAACCAGGCGGTCGATCCGGTTGGTCATCGTGCCCGAGCTGACCAGGGTCGCCCGGAGCAGGGCGCCGGGGCTCAGCTGGTAGGGCGGGCCCTGGCGCCGCAGCGCGGACAGCACGTCGAATTCGAAAGGCTGCAGGCCGCAGGCGGCGAACGCGGCCGTGCGCGCCCGGTCCAGGTGCCTGGCCAGCCGGGACACCCGGCTCAGCACCTGGAGCGGCTGCACGTCCAGCTCGGGACGCTCTGCCCGCCACTGCGCCACCAGCTCGTCCACCTCGTCGCGCAGCTGCGGCCGGTCCTGGCGCGCGTCGGCCTGTTCCATGGTCCGCCAGCCTATCTCTTGACATCAAGATTTTGCTAGCGCTAGAGTGCCGGAGGGATTTACCTTGACGTCGAGATAATTTAACGCGACGTCTGGAGGCGCGCGATGTCTGGAGGCACGGTGTGGGATCCCGGCCAGTACCTGCGGTTCGCAGATGAGCGGTCGCGTCCGTTCTTCGAGCTGGTCGCGCGGATCGGGGCCGAGGCTCCCTCGGTGGTGGTGGATCTGGGGTGCGGTCCCGGCACGCTGACCGCCGCGCTGGCGCGGCGGTGGCCCGACGCCCAGGTCAGCGGGATCGACAGCTCGGCCGAGATGATCGAGGCGGCGCGCGCGGCCCTGCCGGACGCCGGCGTCGGCCGGCTCAGCTTCGCCCTCGGCGACGTCAGGGACTACACGCCGGATGACGGGGTCGACGTGATCGTCTGCAACGCCGTGCTGCAGTGGGTGCCGGACCATCACCCGCTGCTATCCCGGTGGGCTGGGTTCCTGCGGCCCGGGGGCTGGCTGGCGTTCCAGGTCCCGGCCAACTTCGACCAGCCGAGCCACCGGGCCATACAAGACCTGGCCCGCGCGGATCGCTGGCGCCCGCTGCTGGCCGGCGTGCAGCTGAACCGCCAGTCGGCCGACCCGGCCGAGTACGTGGACCTGCTGGCCAGGGCGGGCCTCGAGGTCGACGCGTGGGAGACCACCTACGCGCACGTGCTGCGCGGCGACGACCCGGTCGTCGAGTGGTACAAGGGATCGGGACTGCGCCCGGTGATCGCCGCGCTGCCACCCGGCCTGGCCGAGGAGTTCCTGGCCGAATTCCGGGCCCGGATGGCCGAGGCGTACCCGGCGGCCCCGTACGGCACGGTGTTCCCGTTCCGGCGGGTGTTCGCGGTGGCGGTCCGGCGTTAGGGCTAGGGCTCCTGGCGGGCGAGCCGCTTCCTGGCCTCGGCGGAGATCTGCGGCTTCGGGTCCAGCGTGGACAGGCCGTTCCAGGCCAGGTTCACCAGGTGCGCCGCCACCTCCTCCAGCTCCGGCTTGCGGGCGTCCAGCCACCACTGGCCGGTGAACGCCACCATCCCGACCAGCATCTGCGCGTACATCGGGGCGAGCTTCGGGTCGTATCCGCGCTCCTTGAGCACGTCGCCGAGTATGTACTCGACCTGGCTGGCGATGTCGCTGATCAGGCTGGCGAAGGTGCCGGAGCCTGATGAGGGGTTGGAGTCCCGCACCAGGATCCGGAACCCGTCGGAGTTGTCCTCGATGTACCTGAGCAACTCGACGGCGGCGACCTCGAACTTGTCCATCGTGTCGCGGCCCGCGAGGACCCGGGTCGCCATCGCGACGAAGCGCTCGACCTCGCGGTCGACGACGACCGCGTAGAGCCCTTCCTTCCCGCCGAAGTGCTCGTAGACCACGGGCTTGGAGACGTCGGCCCGGGCGGCGATCTCCTCGATGGAGGTGCCGTCCAGGCCCCGCTCGGCAAACAGCCGCCGCCCGACGTCGAGCAGTTGCTCCCGGCGCTCCCTGCCGGTCATCCTCTTTCGGCCCGACCCCGAGGGCTGGCTTGTCACTGGCCCATCATGTCACCGGCCGGAAACTTGGCCAGAGGCCGCGGGAACGCGCCTGGTCATGGAGCCGAGCCTCCTGGATCCGCCGGTGCGCTTGCCGGTCAGCCTGGCCTCCTCCGGCCAGCGGACGTCGCTGACCCACCCGAGCTTCTCGGCCACCCAGATCAGCCGGGCGGCCATGTCGATCTGCCCCTTGAGCACCCCGTGCCTGGCACAGGTCGGGTCGGCGTGGTGCAGGTTGTGCCAGGACTCGCCGAAGGACAGGATCGCCAGCCAGTTGACGTTGCGGGACTTGTCCCTGACGCTGAACTCTTCCTTGCCGAACGTGTGGCAGATCGAGTTGATCGACCAGGTGACGTGGTGCAGGAACGAGACCCGCACCAGGCTGGCCCAGAAGAACGCGGTGAGCGCGCCCGCCCAGGACCACGCCCAGAGCCCGCCGATCAGGGCGGGCGTCAGCAGCGACGCGGCGACCAGCGCCGGGAACCAGCGGCTCATCCGGCGGATGTCGGAATCGGCCAGCCAGTCCGGGCAGAACTTCTCCTGCGAGGTGCGGTTGGGGTCGAACATCCAGCCCATGTGGGCATAGGCCAGCCCCTTGGTCAGCGCCTTCCAGTCGTTGCCGAAGCGCCAGGGCGAATGCGGGTCGCCCTCCCGGTCGCTGTACTTGTGGTGCCGGCGGTGGTCGGCGACCCAGGTGAGGACCGGCCCCTCGAGGGCCAGCGTCCCGGCCACGGCGAGCGCGATCTTGAAGGGCCGGTTGGCCTTGAACGATGCGTGCGTGAAGTACCGGTGGAAGCCCATGCTGATGCCGAGCCCGGAGATCTCGTAGAACACCACCGCGATCACGACGGCGTGCCAGGTGAGGCCCCATCCCCAGGCCAGCGGGGCGGCCGCGAGGAGGGCGAGCATCGGCACGCCGACGAACACGCCGACGAGGATTCGCTCGAGGGTGCCGCTCGGCTCCGGTTCGATTTCCGGCAGGGTGGCGCCGCCCGGGATAGCCGGTGCGGGGGTCGGTGACGCCTGCGGCGGCT
>JASHUI010000698.1:0-9270 GCA_030040095.1 Streptosporangiaceae bacterium
GCGAGGCCCTGGTCGTGCCGGCCGACCTGGCCGACCCGGCCAGCCCCCGCCATGTCGCCCGGGCCAGCCTGGACCGCTACGGCCAGATCGACGGCCTGGTCAACAACGCCGCCGTGGTCCGGCACAAGGCGTTCGGGGAATGGGACGCCGGCGGGTTCGACGAGCACGTCGCCACCAACATCCGGGCGCCTTTCTTCCTGATCCAGGAGGCCCTTCCCGCCCTGCGCGAGTCGGCGGTGCGGTCCGTGGTCAACATCAGCTCGTCGTCCGGCACGCTGCACCGCACGGGCCAGTCGGTGTACGCGATGACCAAGTCCGCGCTCGACTACCTGACCCGCACCCTGGCCGGCGAACTGGCGCCGCTCGGGGTGCGGGTCAACGCCATCGCGCCCGGTCCGGTCGACACGCCGATCCACGCGACCTGGGCCGACGATCTCGAAGAGGCCTACCGCTGGCTCGGCAGCCAGGTGCCGCTGGGCCGGATCGGCGTCCCCGACGAGGTGGCGCTCTGGATCCTGCTGCTGCTCAGCCCCATGGCGTCCTTCCTCACCGGTGCGGTCATCCCGCTGGACGGCGGCCAGGTGATCGACCGTGCATAGAAACAACAGAGGTGCCTGGTGAACGCGGGGGAGATCCGGTCGAGCGCGGAGGAGTTGCTGCTGCGCGTCGCCTGGTTCTACTACAAGGACGAGCTGACCCAGGACGAGATCGCGCGCCGGCTCTCGGTTTCCCGCGCGTCCGTCGGGCGGATGCTGGAACGGGCCCGCCGGGTGGGCCTGGTCTCGATCAACCTGAACGCCGATCACCTCAACGCGTTCGAGGTGAGCGACCAGCTCAGGCGCGCCTTCAACCTGGCCGAGGCGCTGGTGGTCCCGGACCATGACAAGGAGCCCGCGGACCACCACCTGCTGAACGCCAGGCTCGGGCTGGGCGGGGCCCAGTTCATGAGCACGCACCTGCGCCCCGGCGGAACGCTCGGGGTCGGCTGGGGAGAGACGGTGTCGCGCGTCATCGCCTCGATCAGCTTCGGGACGGTCGGCCCGGTGCACCTGGTCACGCTGACCGGCGGCGTGGACGGCTACCTGCAGACCATCCTGTCTTCCAAGGGCGACGGCGTCGCGGAGTCCGAGGCCACCACCGCCACCATCATCCCGACGCCGATCGTGGCGTCCACACCGAAGCTGGCCGCCGCGCTCAAGGCGGAGCCGACCATCCAGCAGGTGCTCGAGCAGGCTTGCGGCGCGGACCAGGCGATCGTGGGCGTGGGCACGCCCACCGCCGACGCGACGATCGTGCAGATGGGGTACCTGGCCGCGGACGACGTGCGGATGCTGCGCGACCGCGGCGTCGTGGGTGACATCCTGGGCCAGTTCTTCGACGCCGACGGCAACGTGGTCAGCCTGGAGATCCACCGCCGCCGGATCGGGATCGAGCTGTCCGACCTGGCCTCGATCCCGAAGGTGGTGGGCGTCGCCGGGGGCCTGCACAAGACCGAGGCCATCCTGGGCGCCCTGCACGGCGGGTTCCTCAACGTCCTGGTCACGAACGAGCTCGTGGCGCTGCGCCTGCTGGAGCTCGAGCGGGGAATCCGGGCAAGTGCCGGCGTGGCGTTATTCCGGTCCGGCTATTGCCACAACGCCGGATCTGGTCGGATACTTCTGTATGGCGAGCGAATGCGCAGTAGATGAGCGAATGCTCAATCTGTTCGAGTTGCTCGTTCTCCGGCGATCGCACGAGGAGGTCCACCGGTGGTGACGCTGCCCCGGCTCAGCGCCGGAGTGATCACCGCGGACCTGACCCGGCTCGGTGCCGAGCTGGAGATCCTGCGGGACAAGGGCGCCTGGGCGCACGTCGACGTGATGGACGGCGCGTTCTGCCCGCAGCTCACCGTGGGCCCGGCGTTCCTCGCCGCGGTGGCCTCGACCGGCATCCCGGTGGACGCGCACCTGCTGGTGGAGGAGCCGCGCAGGCTGCTGCCGGACGTCGCGGCGGCCGGCCCGGCCGTTATCACCGTCCACGCCGAGGCAACCCGGCACCTGCACCGGACGCTCCAGGAGATGGCCGGCCTGGCCGCCGGGCAGCGGTCGTTCCTGCGCGGCGTCGCGATCAACCCGGGCACCCCGGTGCAGGCGGTCGAGCCGGTGCTCGAACTGGCCGACCTGATCCTGGTGCTGGCGGTCAACCCGGGCTGGCCCGGCCAGGCGCCCGCGGCCAACACCCGGCGCCGCGTCGACGCCGTCCGCGAGCTGGCCGCGGAGTGCGGCGCCGAGGTGCTGGTCGGCGTGGACGGCGGGGTCACCCTCGACAACGCGGCCGAGATCGCCGGCTGGGGGATCGACGTCATCGTCAGCGGCAGCGCGATCTTCGACCGGCGCGACCCGGCCGGCAACCTGGACCAGATGACCGAGACGTTGCTCCGCCCCGTGCCCGCGGGCCCGATCGAGGAGGTCGCACATGACAGGCAGTAACGGCGCACGGATCGTGCCGCCACCGGTCCCGATGACGATCACGCAGATCGCGGTCGTCGTGGCCGACATCGAGTCCGCCCTGCGGTCCTATACCGAGAACCTCGGCTGGGGCCCGTGGAGCGTGTTCGATTACAAGCCGCCGCTCCTGCACGACACCGTCGTCCGCGGCGAGAAGACGGAATTCCGCATGATCGGCGCGGAAACCTCGGTCAACGGGCTCGGCTTCGAGCTCATCCAGCCGGTCAGCGGCCCCAGCATCTACCAGGAGTTCCTTGACGCCCACGGCGAGGGCGTCCAGCACATCGCCTGCATGAAGCACACGGCCGAGGACAGCCGGGCGCTCAAGGACCACTGGCGCGAGCGGGGCGCTGAGGTCCTCATGAGCGGCCGGATCGGCGAGTCCATCGAGTTCTATTACCTCGATACCTCGCCGCTGCTCAAGTTCGTCCTCGAGTCCGGGAGCGGTCACGCGATCGATCTCCAGCCCACGTACGTCTTCCCGTGAACGGTCCAGGCCCGCTGCGCGTCCTGGTGGTCGGCGACCCGTTCATGCCCGCGTCGGCCTATGCCGAGCCGCTCGCGCGGCTGGGCGACGAGGTCGACGTCACCTCGCTCCAGATCGACAGCGTCGCGTTCCCGGCGCCGCGCACGGAATCGGAGCGCACACTGCGCGAGTACATCGGGGATCCGGCGGACGTCGCCCGCGCCGTCGCCGGCCACGACGTGCTGATCCTGCACGGCGCGCCGGTCAGCTCCGAGGTCCTCGACGCCGCGCCGCTGCGCCTGGTCTGCTGCGCCCGCGGCGGCCCGGTGAACGTGGACGTGGCGGCGGCCACCAAGCGCGGCATCCCGGTGGTCAACACGCCGGGAAAGAACGCCGCGGCCGTCGCCGAGCTGACCATCGCGTTCGCGCTGCTGCTGATCCGCGCGGTGCCGCGGGCGAGCCGGCATCTGCTGGACGGCGGCGGCTTCTCGGAGTCGGTGTTCGAGGGCAAGGAGTTCTTCGGCCACGAGGCCGCCAGCCTCACCCTCGGCCTGGTCGGCTTCGGCCGCGTCGGCCGCGAGGTGGCGCCGCGGGCCCGGGCGCTCGGCTTCACGGTCGTCGCGCACGACCCGCAGGTGCCGGACGCGGCGGACGGGGTCGACCTGGTCCCGCTCGACGCGCTGCTGGCTCGCTCGGACATCGTGTCGCTGCACGCCAGGGCCACGGCGGAGAACCGGCGCATGTTCTCACGCGAGATGTTCGCGCGGATGCGCCGCGGCGCCTGGTTCATCAACACCGCGCGCGAGTCGCTGGTCGACGAGACGGCACTGATCGCGGCGCTGGAGGCGGGCGTCCTGTCCGGCGCGGCGCTCGACGTGCTGGAGCGGCCCGCTCCCGGCGAGCGGCATCCGCTGCTCGACACGCCCGGCGTCTTCGTCACCCCGCACATCGCCGGCGCCACGGACGAAACGCTGGCCCGGGGCGCGCGCCTGGCGGTGGCCGGGCTGGCCAGCCTGCTGGCCGGGCAGGTGCCCGCCAACGTGCTGAACCCGCAGGTGCTGCAGGCCGGGAGCGTGCTGACATGACCGGGCGCTACCTGCTGGCCATCGACGCGGGCACCGGAAGCTGCCGGGCCGTGCTGTTCACCGAGACCGGGGAGCAAGCGGCCGTGGGCCTGCGGGAGTGGTCCCACCCGGAGCCGCCCGGGGTGCCCGGCGGCCAGGACTTCGACGTCGACGCGGGCTGGCGTTCGATCGCCGCCTGCGTGCGGGACGCGCTGCTTGGCGCGGGCGCCTCCGGCAACGACGTCGCGGCGGTGTCCGCCACCAGCATGCGCGAGGGCGTCGTCATCTACGACCGGTCCGGCCGTGAGATCTGGGCCTGCCCGAACGTGGACAGCCGGTCCGCCGCGGAGGCCGAGGACCTGATCCGGGAGGGCGCGGCCGCCAAGATCTACGCCGAGGCAGGCGACTGGGTGTCGATCACCACGCCGGCCCGGCTGCGCTGGCTCGCCCGGCATCGGCCGGACATCCTCGGCAACGCCGGCAGCCTGGGCATGCTCAGCGACTGGATCATCTACCGGCTGTCCGGCGTTCAGGTCACCGAGCCGTCCTGCGGGTCGAGTTCCGGGATGTTCTCGCTGGCCCAGCGCGCGTGGTCACGGTCCATACCCGCACTGTGCGGGCTGCCGGCCGACGTGCTGCCGCCGGTCGTGGACCCCGGCACCGTGGTCGGCGAGGTGACCGCGGCGGCGGCGGAGCAGACCGGGCTGCGCCCGGGCACTCCGGTGGTGGCCGGCGGGGCCGACACCCAGCTCGGCCTGCTCGGCGCCGGGGCCGTGGCCGCCGAGTACACCGTGGTGGGGGGCACGTTCTGGCAGAGCACCGTGCTGCTGCGCGAGCCGCTGATCGACCCCGGGGCGCGGCTGCGCACACTGTGCCACGTGACGCCCGGCGAGTGGATGCTGGAGGGGATCGGCTTCTACTGCGGCATGAGCATGCGGTGGTTCCGCGACGCGTTCTGCGACGCCGAGGTCGCGCTGGCCCGCGGCCGGGGCGTCGACCCCTACGTGGTCATGGAGGAGGCGGCCGCCAGGGTGCCGGCCGGGTCCGGGGGAGTCGTCGCGATCTTGTCGAACATCATGAACGCGCGGCGCTGGGTGCACGCCAGCCCGTCGTTCGCCGGGTTCGGCCTGGGCGACCCGGCCGCCAGCGGGCGCGGCGCCTGCGTCCGCGCGATCGAGGAGGCGGCGGCGTATGTCGCC
Organism: Streptosporangiaceae bacterium; assembly: GCA_030040095.1. Taxonomy (GTDB): domain Bacteria; phylum Actinomycetota; class Actinomycetes; order Streptosporangiales; family Streptosporangiaceae; genus JASHPR01. Next base: position 5,216 of record JASHUI010000698.1, read on the forward strand.
CGCGGTCACCGGGATATCATCGGCGAGCTGACCGGCCTGCGCTTCGAGGAGATCGTGTTCACCGGGGGTGCGGCCAAGGGGCGGCTGTGGCCGCAGATCATGGCGGACGTTCTCGGCGTGCCGGTGCACGTTCCCGTGGTCACCGAGAGCAGTGCGCTGGGCGCGGCGATCTGCGCCGGGGTCGGCGCGGGCCGTTACGCCAGCGCCGGGGAGCTGCGGCCGTGGCTGCGCCGCCGGGGCGCCACCTTCGAGCCGGATCCGGTGGCCGTTGCCTGCTACGACGATCGGTATCAAGCTTGGCAGGAGATCTACGCCCGCATGCTGGGCCTCTCAGAGGACGGCCTGCTCCGCCCGCTCTGGCGGGCGGCGGGCGCCTGACGACCAGTCCTGACCGCGTCCGGCCCGGCCGGACCAGCACACCCGGGGAGACAGCAGCCATGGCCGACACCGACGACGTCACGGGCGGCGCCCGCTTCCGCGCGGACGTGGCCGCGCCCAGCCACGTGTTCCCGCTCAAGGGCTGCGGCAGCCTGGACTGGGGCATGCAGAGCCGGCTGGCCCGGATCTTCCGGCCGGAGACCGGCCGCACGGCGATGCTCGCCATCGACCACGGCTACTTCCAGGGACCCACCACCGGCCTGGAGCGGGTCGACCTGTCCATCGTCCCGCTGCTGCCGTACGCGGACGCGCTGATGACCACCAGGGGCATGGTCCGCTCCATCGTGCCGCCCGCGTCGGGCACTCCCATCGTGCTGCGGGCCAGCGGCGGGCCCAGCATCCTCAAGGAGCTCTCCGACGAGCAGGTCGCGGTGGGCATGGAGGACGCCGCGCGCATCAACGCCTGCGCCGTGGCCGTCCAGGTGTTCATCGGCGGCGAGCACGAGACCCAGTCGGTGCACAACATGACCCGGCTGGTCGACGCGGGCCAGCGTTACGGGATCCCGGTGCTCGCCGTCACCGCGGTGGGCAAGGAGCTGACCAGGGACGCCCGCTACCTCCGGCTGGCCACCCGGATCTGCGCCGAGCTCGGCGCGCACGTCGTCAAGACGTACTACTGCGCGCAGGACTTCGACACCGTCGCGGCCAGCTGCCCGGTGCCGCTGGTCATGGCCGGCGGCAAGAAGCTGCCCGAGCCGGACGCCCTGACCATGGCCTACCGGGCGGTCGAGGAGGGAGCCGCCGGCGTCGACATGGGCCGCAACATCTTCCAGAGCGATCAGCCCGAAGCGATGATCCGCGCCGTCTCGGCCGTCGTGCACGAGTCCATGAAGCCGGACGAAGCCCACGCGACGTTCCTGGCGCCGGGCCGCGGCCCGGGCTGAGCGCCGAAGTCACCAGAGAACTGCCTCGACGCGCCGGCGGACTTCAGCCTCACCCAGCACCCCCGCGACGAGGTGCAGACCGGGACTGCGGGTTGAGCCGGTCAGGAGCACCCGGATGACCTGCGACGCTTCGCGGATCGAGCCGGCGAATGCGGATGGGTCGCTCTTATAGATCTTCGGGCTGGCCGCGAACCCGTTGGCGGCAGCGGCGGCCCGTATCTGGTCGAACCATGCGTCGCCGTCGTCAGTCGCACGGTAGTCGCGCAGGAAGTCGGTGCACAGGCCCCGGACGACCGCGGGGTCCAGTCCGCCGAAGCGCTCGTCGGCGGGATCGGTGACCAGTTGGAAGATCTCGCCGAAGAAGTAGCCGTACACGGCCCGGAAGTCCGACCATTTGCGCAGGTCTTTGCGGGGATTTTCGACCCCTTCCCGCTCGATGGCCAGCGCCCGGAGGGCCAGGTCCCGCTCGGCGGCGATAACGCTCGCCAACTCCGGATCGTGGCCCGCGGCCCAGATCTGGACCTGGCTGGTGATGCTGGCGCCAGGCATCGTGGCAATCAGGTCCGCGGCGATGTCTTCCAGCTTCACGATGTCCACCAGAGGGCCGGCCACGCCGCACTCATCCAGCCGTAGCGTCTCGTGCAGTGCCTGCCCGACGGGCATGTCCGCGAGCCGGCCGTTGGCCAGGCCCCGGAGATAGTACAGGACAGCGTCCGCGGGATAGCCCGCCGACATGTACCACTCGACGTTGGCCTCGGGGTCCTTGCGCTTGGACAGCTTCCTTCGCGCATGCCCGTCCTGCTTCATCAGCGGGGCAATGTGGGCATACGGGATCAGGCCGAACCCCAGTGCGCCGAACAGCTGCAGATGAACCGGGACCGATGAGATCCACTCCTCGCCGCGGATGACGGTGGTGACGCGCATCAGGTGGTCGTCAACGGCATGGGCCAGGTGGTAGGTCGGCAACCGCAGCGGCTGGTCAGAACTCTTGAGTATGACGATGTCGTTGCGGTTGTCCTCGGTGTCTATCGGGCCCCGGATGAGGTCGACCCAGGTAACACGGCCGGCCGCGTCGCCTGGCGACCGGAATCGGACGACGTAGGGATCACCGTTCGCGAGCCGGGCGCGGACGCTCTCGGCCGGCGCGTCCCGCCAGATCGCCCACCGGCCGTAATAGCCGGTCGGGACCTTCGCCGCGCGTTGCTCAGCCGCTGCGGCGGCCAGTTCCTCCCTGGTGGAGAAGCATAGGTAGGCCTGGTCCTGGCGAAGGAGTTCGCGGACGTAGGTCATGTAGATGAGCGAGCGGCGGGACTGGACGTACGGCCCGTAGTGCCCGTTGGTCTCGTCCTCTTGCGGCAGGAGACCGAAATAGCCGAACGCGATGTCGAACTGATCGGTCGCGCCCTTGACCTCACGGGCCTGGTCGGTGTCCTCGATCCGGATGAGGTAGACGCCGGCGGTCTGCAGCGCGATGGACTTGTTGATCATGGCCACGTAGATCTGCCCGATGTGGGCGTAGCCGGTGGGACTCGGGGACAACCGGGTCACCTGCGCGCCGTCCGGCACAGTGCGCGGCGGATACCTCCGCTCCCAGTGGGCGGGCTCGGGCAGGTCTCCGGGGAACAGGGCATCGATCTCATCACGGTCGAGCACGCCGGTTAACCTCCGAAGAATGATGGCGATCCTGCGCTGACCACGCGGGCTGCGACTGTCTATCCCCGCCCGTGGCGTCCTGGGAAGAAATCCATGATACGGGCCGGCGGCCACGCTCATGGGAGCGCCATGTGACCAGATTCCGCCGAGACGGGGCGTTAATGCTGCTTCTGAATGACGGTGCCGGCCTGCACGACCGTTCGGCCCTCGGCGCGGGACCAGATCAGGGACGGATCGTCGAGCGGGTTGCCCGGCACGATCAGCAGGTCGGCGACGCAGCCCTCGCGCACCCGGCCGAGGTCGGGGCGGCCGATCAGGTCGGCGTTCACCGACGTCGCCGAGCGCAGCGTCGCGGCCGCGCCGTCCACCTCCGCCTGCAGCCGGAGCCCGTTCAGTTGCTCGTCCTCCAGCGCGCCCATCAGGTCGGTGCCGAAGCCGACGCGCACCCCGGCGGCCCTGGCCAGCCCGACCGCCGCCTGCCCGGCCTCGAGAACCTCCCGGTTCTTCTGCCGGGAGACCGGCGCCATGCCGACGTCGGCGCCGCGGCGCTCCATCGCGTCGTAGGTGGCCAGGGTGGGCACCAGGAACGCGCCCGCGGCGGCCATGGCCGCCGCGGTGCCGGCGTCGAGCAGGTTTCCGTGCTCGATGCTGCGCACCCCGTTGTCGATCGCGTGCCGGATCGCCTCGGGCGAGTAGGCGTGCGCCACGACGTAGCTGCCGCGCCGCGCCGCCTCGGCGGCGACGGCCGCGATCTCCTCGGCCGAGTACTGGGGAACGCGGATCGGGTCGGTGAGCGACACCACGCCGCCCGAGGCCATGATCTTGATCGCGTGCGCGCCGGCCCGGAATCGCTCGCGCACGGCCCGCCGCAGCGGATCCACGCCGTCGACCACCTCGACCATGTGCGCGTGGCAGCCGCACACCGTGCTGTCCGCGGCGCGGGCGTCGCCGTGGCCTCCGGTCTGGCTCAGCGCGGCGCCGGTCCACAGGTACCGCGGGGCAGGGATCAGGCCCTCCGCGATCGCCCGGGCCAGCCCGGCGTCGCCGCCGGCCGGGTCGCGCACGGTGGTGAACCCGCGG
>JASHUI010000073.1:0-6657 GCA_030040095.1 Streptosporangiaceae bacterium
CCCTTGAGCCCGGCCGCCAGGATCACGGCGAACGCCAGGTAGGGGTTGCAGGCCGAGTCGATGGAGCGGAACTCGATCCGGGTGGCGTTCCCCTTCTGCGGCTTGTACATCGGGACCCGGACCAGCGCGGAGCGGTTGTTGTGTCCCCAGCAGACGTAAGCCGGCGCCTCACCGCCCGCCCCCGCGATCCGCTCGTCCCCGCCCCAGAGCCGCTTGTAGGAGTTCACCCACTGGTTGCACACGGCGGTGATCTCCGCCGCGTGGGTAAGCAGCCCGGCAATGAACGCGCGGCCCAGCTTGGACAGCTGGAACTCGGCACCAGGCTCATAGAACACGTTGCGGTCGCCCTCGAACAGCGACATGTGCGTGTGCATGCCCGAGCCCGGATGCTCGGTGAACGGCTTCGGCATGAACGAGGCATAGACCCCCTGATCCAGCGCGACCTCCTTCATCGCCAGCCGGAACGACATCACGTTGTCGGCCGTGGTCAGGGCGTCGGCGTAGCGCAGGTCGATCTCCTGCTGGCCCGGGGCTCCCTCGTGGTGGCTGAACTCGACCGAGATGCCCATGCTCTCCAGCATGTCGATCGCGCTGCGCCGGAAGTCGTGCGCGATGTTGTGCGGGGTGTGGTCGAAGTAGCCGCCGTTGTCGATCGGCTGCGGCTTCACCCCGGGCTCCGGCTTCTCGCGGAGCAGGAAGAACTCGATCTCGGGGTGGGTGTAGAAGCTGAAACCCAGGTTCGCGGCGCGGCCGAGCGCGCGCTTGAGGACGTGTCGCGGGTCGGCGTAGGAGGGCATTCCGTCCGGCATCAGGATGTCGCAGAACATCCGGCCGACCGCGGCCTCGCCGCGCAGCGGCATGAGCTGGAACGTCGACGGATCCGGCTTGGCGATCATGTCCGCCTCGTACACCCGGGCGAAGCCCTCCACCGCGGATCCGTCGAAGCCGATGCCCTCGGCGAAGGCGCCCTCGAGTTCGGCCGGAGCGATCGCCACCGACTTCAGGTAGCCGAGCACATCCGTGAACCACAACCGAACAAAACGGACGTCGCGCTCCTCGAGCGTGCGCAGCACGAACTCTTCCTGCCTGTCCACGGCGCCAGTCTGCCCCGCCCGTGTTTCCGGCGCGTTAACGCCCCCTCGGATAGCGACCCCCCTCGCCCGGTCGCCCCGTCGCCCAGTCGCCCGGGCCCTGCCCGGTATTTCGGACACGAGTCCGGGAATCGGAAGGCGCTACCGCCCCGAACGGACAGCCCGAAATTCGGCGCGCCCCGAATCAGGCCTGCCCAATCCATGCAAACCGCCCATAACGTCCAACGAACAAGGGCCTGACCCCTCCAGTCAATGGCATGGGCGGACCGGCCACGCTGAAACAACAGCAGCGATGGTCCCATCCACGTCATTGAGGAGCCCGCGGGAAGCGTCACAGGCCGCCGGGCCGGAAGGAGCGGGCCTGTTCTCGCCAACCTGCTCCAGCAGATGCTCATGGCCCCACCGGCGCACCACCTCGATGACCGGGATGACGCTCCGCCCGTGGTCGGACAGCATGTACTCGACTCTCGGAGGAACCTCGGGGAACACGGCGCGCAGCACCAGCCCGTCCCGCTGCAGCTGGCGCAGGGACGCGGTCAGAACCTTGTGGGTCACCGCGGGCATCAGGCGCTGCAGGTCGGAGAAGCGCTGGGTGCCCGTGGCCAGCCAGTAGAGGACGATCAGGTTCCACTTGCCGCCGATGACGTTCAGCGCCGCCGTCAGCGGGCACGGACGTCCCGCGTCCGTCGGCTGGGTACCGCCCATGAGCGTCTCGGTTTCCTTACGGTGCCTCGGTGTCCGGAAAGTGCTTTCTTGCCGGGTGGTGTCGGCGGTCAACACAATAGGCCGACCCGCCGACATCGGGAGGAACGCATCATGGCCGCCATCATCGAGGTCCGCACCTACCGGGCCCGGCCCGGGCAGCGGGACACGCTCACCGAACTCATGCGGACCCGCGCCTTCCCTGTGCACCGGGAGCTGGGGATGCGGGTCCTCGGGCCGTTCCCGTCGGCCGACGACCCGGACACGTTCGTGTGGTTGAGGGCCTTCCCCGACGCCGCCAGCCGTGACCCCATGAAGGAGGCCTTCTACGGCGGCAGGCCCTGGACGGAGGAACTCGAGGCGCTCATGATGCCCCTGATCGCCGAGTACGGCGCCGTCGTGGTCGAGGATACGGCGGGCCTGTGGGGGCGCTGGCCGGAGCCGCGCGCATGACCGGCGGAGGGGCCGTCATCGTCGACGGGCTGGCGTCGCTCCCGCTGGAGCAGTCCCGGTCCCAGCCGGCCATCTACGACCGGCCCGTCGGGCTGCGGCTGCTGTATCAGGACCCGGACAGCGGCGCCGAGCACTATCTGATCCGCTACCCGGCGGGCCTCAAGGCGCTCGCGCACCGGCACTCCGCGGCCCACACGATCATCGTGCTCGAAGGCCGGCTGGTCGCCGACGGGACGGTGGTCGGGCCGGGCGCCTACCTCCACTTCCCGGCCGGCACGGTGATGCATCACGCGCCCGCCGACGACGGGCCGTGCCTGTTCGTCATCGTTTTTCACGGGCCGTTTGACGTGCATCCAGCAGAATGAATGGAACGGACCGTCTCGGCCGGCACGAGCCGCGCCAGAGGCAATCCGGCCCCCGCTAAGCTGAGCCCGTGCCCGAGATGCGCATCGCCCTCGCCCAGGTAAACGCCACCGTCGGAGACCTGGACGGCAACCGCGACCTGATCGTCTCCTGGACCAAGCGCGCCGCTGGCCAGGGCGCCCGGCTCGTGGTGTTCCCCGAGATGATGCTGACCGGCTACCCGGTCGAGGACCTGGCCCTGCGCGCGTCGTTCGTCGACGCGTCGATCGCCGCGCTGCACGAAACGGCCGAGCGGCTGGGCGCCGAGGGGCTGGGCGGGGTGGCCGTGGTGACCGGGTACCTGGACCGCAAGACCGGGATAAGGCCGCGGGTCGGGCTGCCCGCCGGGGCCCCGCTCGACGCCGCAGCGGTGCTGTACGACGGCAAGGTCCAGGTGACCTCGGCCAAGCATCACCTGCCGAACTACGGCGTCTTCGACGAGTACCGGTACTTCGTGCCCGGCGACGTCCTGCCGGTGGTGCGGATGCAGGCCGCCGACGGCCAGCTCGTGGACTTCGCGATCGCGATCTGCGAGGACCTGTGGCAGGATGGCGGGCCGGTCGCCGCCTGCTCGGCGGCGGGCGCCGGGCTGCTGGTGGTGCCGAACGCCTCGCCGTACGAGCGCGGCAAGGACGATACCCGGCTCGAGCTGTGCCAGCGCCGGGCGGGCGAGGCGGGCGCCGTGCTGGCCTACGCGAACATGATCGGGGGCCAGGACGAGCTGGTGTTCGACGGCGACTCGATCATCGTGGATCCCTCCGGCGAGCCGCTCGCCCGGGGGCCGCAGTTCGAGGAGGCGCTGATCGTCGCCGACCTGGACCTGCCCGAGGCCGCCGCGTCGCCGTGTCCCGCCGAGACGCCGGTGGACGCGCGGGACGGCTCGATGATCACTATCCGGCGGCTGGCGCTGCCCGACCTGCCCCGCCCGGCCGCCGCGGACGCCGCGGCGGCCCGGTCCTCCTGGCCCCGGCTGTCCGACCAGGCCGAGGTCTACGCCGCCGTGGTCACCGGGCTCCGCGACTACGTGAGCAAGAACGGCTTCGACTCGGTGATCCTGGCCCTGTCCGGCGGCATCGACTCGGCGCTGACGGCGACGATCGCGGCCGACGCGGTCGGCGCGGACCGGGTGCACGTGGTGCTGATGCCGAGCCGCTACTCCTCCGAACATTCGGTCACCGACGCCGAGGACCTGGTGAAGCGGCAGGGCGTGCACGCCAGGACGGTGCCGATCCGGTCCATGGTGGACGCCTTCGAGGCCGAGCTCGACCTCACCGGCCTGGCCGCGGAGAACCTGCAGGCCAGGATCCGCGGCATGACCCTGATGTCGCTGTCCAACGCGGAGGGGCATCTCGCCCTCACCACCGGCAACAAGAGCGAGCTGGCCGTCGGCTACTCCACCCTGTACGGCGACTCGGCCGGCGGGTTCGGGCCGATCAAGGACGTCTTCAAGACGCTGGTCTGGGAGCTGGCCAGGTGGCGCAACCGCGAGGCCGAGCGCCGCGGCGAGGTCCCGCCGATCCCGGAGAACTCGATCACCAAGCCGCCCAGCGCGGAGCTGGCGCCCGGGCAACTGGACAGCGACACGCTGCCCGACTACACGGTGCTCGACCCGCTGCTCGACGACTACGTGCAGCGCGACATGGGCGCGGCCGAACTGGTCGCGGCGGGGCACGATCCCGCGCTGGTGGACCGGGTGATCGCGATGGTGGACCGGGCCGAGTACAAGCGCCGCCAGTATCCGCCGGGCCCGAAGATCTCGCCGAAGAACTTCGGGCGGGACCGCCGCCTGCCGATCACCAGCCGCTGGCGCGAGCCGTCCCGCTCGGCCGGGCCGGGCGCCTAGAGCGGGCGCCTAGAGATCGATCGCGGTGCCCGGCTCGACCCAGGCGAAATCGGCGCCGATCGGCCCGCCCGCGAACCGCAGCATCTGCTGGGTCAGCCCGATGCCGTTGTCGTTCAGCAGACCGTCGTGGATCGCGAACGCGCGCCTGGGCGCGACCTGGCGGCCATAGTCGATCATCTCGGACGTCTTGAGCCAGGGCGCGGATACCGGCAGCAGGAGCGTTGCCACGCGTTCTCCCGGGACGGTCAGGGAGTCGCCGGGGTGATAAACCTCGCCGTCCACCGCGAAGCCGGTGTTCGTCACGATCGGGATGTCCGGGTGGACCCGGGCATGATCCTGGCCGTAGACGTGCACGTCGAACCCGGCCGCGCTGAACCTGTCGCCGTGCGCGACCGCGTGCACCCGCCCGCCGAAGCCGGAGAACTGGCCGGCGACCGAGGCGTTTGTCCAAAGTTCCAGGCCGCCGTCGCCCGCGAGAGCGCCGCGCACGGCCTCGGCATCCAGGTGGTCGGGATGCTCGTGAGTGATCAGCACGGCCGAGGCGCCGCTGAGCGCCTCCGCGGTCCTCCAGGCCCCGCGCCAGATCCCGGGATCGATCACCAGGGCCGCCCCGTCTTTCTCCAGCCGGACGCAGGCATGTCCCAGCTTGATCAGCCGCATGAGCCGTCTCCTGTTCCGTGTCGTGCCGCGGACGTGGCCCGCCTCTGCGAACCTACCCGCTCCGGGTCTGTTTCCCTGGTCCCGCCGCGTGGCATCATCGACGTGTCCGGGTACGCCGCAGGGGCGCCTCGAGGCATGGAGGATCCATATGACTGCACACGCAGGCGACTCAGGCGTGGCCGCGACCGGTGCGCGGACCGCGACGCCGGAGCCGCTCTACGGGGGCAAGGGGTCGCGGCGCGTCACCGTGCGCGACATCGCCGCCGCCAAGTCCCGGGGCGAGCGGTGGCCGATGCTCACCGCCTACGACGCGCTGACCGCCCGGATCTTCGACGACGCCGGCATCCCTGTGCTGCTCGTCGGCGACTCGGCCGCGATGGTCGTCTTCGGCCACGACACCACGATCCCGGTGACCGTTGACGACCTGCTGCCGCTCACCGCGGCCGTGGTCCGCGGTACCGGCCGGGCCATGGTGGTGGCCGACCTGCCGTTCGGCTCCTACCAGGGCTCGCCGGGGGCGGCGCTCGCCGCCGCCACCAGGTTCCTGAAGGAGGCCGGGGCGCACGCGGTCAAGCTGGAGGGCGGGCAGCGGGTGGTCCGGCAGGTCGAGGACCTGGTCGCGGCCGGGATCCCGGTCATGGCCCACCTGGGGCTGACCCCGCAGTCGGTCAACGCCTTCGGCGGCTACCGGGTCCAGGGCCGGGGCGAGGACGGCGAGCGGTTGCTGCACGACGCCAAGGCGCTGCAGGCCGCCGGCGCGTTCTCGGTCGTGCTCGAGGCGGTGCCCGCCGAACTGGCCGCCCGGGTGACCGCCAGCCTCGCCATCCCGACGATCGGCATCGGGGCGGGCCCGGACTGCGACGCGCAGGTCCTGGTCTGGCAGGACATGGCCGGCCTGTCCCCGCGGACACCGAAGTTCGTGAAGCGGTACGCCGACGTCGGCGGCGCGCTGCGGGAGGCCGCGCGGTCCTTCGCCGACGAGGTCGCGTCGGGCGCGTTCCCCGACGAGGAGCACTCCTACCGCTGACCCGCCGACCGCGGCTGATCGAGGCCGCGGGGCCGGCGCGTCAGATATCGGTGATCCGCAGGCCGGCGTGGGCCTTGTAACGCCGGTTCACCGACACCAGGTTCGCGGTCAGCGCCTCCACCTGCGCGCAGTTGCGCAGCCGGCCCGCGTAGACGCCGCGCATTCCCGGGATCCGCCCGGCCAGCGCCTGGACCAGGTCGGTCGCGTGCCGGTCGTCGCCGAGCACCATGACGTCCAGGTCGAACTCGCTGACCTCGGGGTCGAGCAGCAGCACGGCCGAGACGTGGTGGAACGCGCCGACCACGGTGCTGCCCGGCAGCAGCGCCGCCGCCTGCTGCGCCGCACTGCCCTCCGGCACCGGGACCGGGTAGGCGCCGCGGGCGTCGAACGCGATCGGGTTCACGCAGTCGACCAGGATCTTGCCGTCGAGCACGCCCGCCAGCCGGCTCAGCAGGCCGGCGTGGCCCTCCCAGGGCATC
>JASHUI010000074.1:0-4360 GCA_030040095.1 Streptosporangiaceae bacterium
GACCCCGCTGGCGCAGCTTGGCGCCGTGCACTTGCTGCCGGCCTTCGCCGCGGCCGCGCTGGCCGCGGTGGCGGCCGCCGCGGCCTCCGGCGAGCTGTCGCTGTTCTTCGGGGTGACGTGCGCGGGGCTGCTCGGGGTCATCGCCGCCTGGGTCGGGTTCGCCTTCGGCGTCGGCTACGACGGCGCCGCTGCCGTGATCGCGGCGGCGACCCTGGCGCTCACCCCGCTGATCCCCGCGGTCTCGTTCCAGATGGCCCGGATGACGCTGCCGCAGGTGCCGCGGCATGCGGACGACCTGCGCCGGGACACCCTCACCGTGGACGGCGCCGAGGTCTTCGACCGGACCGCCACGGCCGACAGGTTCGTGACCGGCGCCGCGTCCGGCATCGGGCTGGTGGCGGCGGGCGCGGAGCTGGGACTGGCCTTCGCCCGCAGCTGGCTCGGCCTGGTGACGTGCGCGGTGCTGGCCTGCGCCCTGCTGCTGCGGTCCCGGCTGTTCCGGGGCCTGGCCCAGCGGCTCTGGATGCTGGTGCCCGGCTACGGCGGCCTCGTGCTCCTGGCCGCGGGCGCTATCCACGGCGCCAGCCAGGCTCAGCACCTCGCTCTCGCGCTCGGCCCGCTGATCGCCGGGGCGGCGCTGGTGGTCGCGGCCGGCATCTGGCTGGCCGGGAACCGGCCGTCGCCGTTCTGGGGGCGCATGGCCGACATCACGGACATGATCCTGATCGTCGCGCTGTTCCCGCTCGCGCTCGGCGTCGCCGGGGTCTTCGGCTACGTCCGCGGCCTGGGCTGACCGGGTGACCAGGTGAACCGGGCGGCGGGCAACCGGCGGAGGCGCCCATGACCATGCAGAGCCGCAGGGACCTGTTCCACGCCCACCGGCTGATGACCCAGCGGGCGTCGCTGGCGCTGCTGCGAGGCGAGCCCGACATCCCGGATCAGCCGCTGCGCCGCCTGAACGTCGGCACATTCTCGGGCGTGCTGGTCGCGGTGATCGTCACCGTGCTGTTCGTCATCTGGGGCCTGCTCGGGCACGGCGGCGGCTCGTTGCAGTACCAGGCGGGCCTGCTCGTTCTGGACAAGCAGACCGGCCAGGCGTACGTGTTCTGCCAGAACCGCGAGCTCTGCCCGGTGCTGAACTACGCGTCGGCCCGGCTGGCCCTGGGCGGCACCACGGTGACCCAGGAGACGGTGAGCCAGGCCTCGCTGGACAAGTTCCCCCGGGGACCGCTGATCGGCATCCCCGGGCTGCCGCCGCTGCCGGTCTCCGGCCAGCTGGTCCGCCAGCCCTGGTCGGTGTGCACCCGGACCGCGCTCGGCCCGTCCGGCACGCAGACCACCACCACCGTCGCGGCCGGCATCGCCACCGGCGGCGGCGCGATAGGCGGCAGCGCGCTGCTGGCGCAGTCACCGGGCGGGCAGGACTGGGTGATCTGGAACGCCCAGCGGATGATGATCGCGCCGGGCGCGCTCTCGGCGCTGGCCACCTCCCAGCCGCCCCTCCCGGTGCCCTCGGTATGGCTCGACGCCCTGCCCCAGGGCCCGCCGTTCGCGCCGCCGGCGATCGCGGACAAGGGCGCGCCGGTGACCGGCCCGGCCGGCCCGACCCAGGTCGGGCAGGTCTACCAGGTCAGCGTGGTGGCGGGCAGCACGCAGTACTACGTCATGCTCACCGACGGCCTGGCCCCGATCTCGAAGACGCAGGCGGCTCTGCTCAATTCCGAGCCCGGCGCGCCGAAGCAGGCCGGTTTGCTGGCCTCGGACGTCAGCGGCCACCGCTCGGCGTCCAACGTGCCCTCCGGCGGGCTGCCGGCCGACATCCCGCCGGTCGTGGCGCCGGCTTCGTCGGCGCCGTTGTGCGTCGTCTACGCGGGCGCAGGCCCCGTGCTGGCCAGGCAGATCGAGACGGGGGGCCGGATGCCGCCGGGCGGCACCGCGACCGGCAACGCGGCCGGCGTCACCGATGTGGCCCTCCCGGCCGGAGCGGGAGCCCTGGTCGCCGACGCCCCGGGCACCGGCCAGGCCAGCGGCGCGATCAGCTACTTCCTGGTCGTCGCCGGGCGCAGGTACGCCCTGGCCTCCATGAATGTGGCCGGCATGCTCGGCTACAACCTGTCGCAGGCGGCGTTGCTCCCGGCCGGCGTGGTGGACCTGATCCCGTCCGGGCGCGCGCTCGACCCGGCCCAGGCGGCCATTCCGGTGCCGGCCGGGGGATGACGATCGGGCTTTCGGCAGCGGTCACGCGGCCGGGGGATGACGATCGGGTTACGGCTCCGGTCGCGCCATTTCCCTGAACCGGCCGGTAACCGCCGGTCCGGCCTGATCAGGAATGCCCTGGACGTCGCGTGCCCCGCCCTTCACCCGGCGTAGTTGACTGTCCCGGTTGACACTAATGTCCCACATGGCTTGACTTGGTGCTGTTCTGTGGCGGCTTCCTGTCCGCCGCGGAGCGCCGACGGGGCAGGGGATGGCTCCAGGATCGCCCGCCTCAACGGCAAACCCGCATACCAGAAATGGCGCACGATGAGGAGGTGCGGCGGTGGCGAACGAGACCTCTTTTGACAGATCATCGATGGCGACGGCTGCGACACAAGTAGAAAACGCGGTCGGCCAGATCAAGGCCCTGCAGTCGCGGCTCAATGGTGCCCACGCCGAATTGATGACCGGCTGGGTGGGCCAGAGCGCGTCGGCCTTCACGGCGGCCTTCAACGAGTTCAACGCGGACTTTTCCAAGGTCATCCAGGCGCTCGACCTCATGCACGAGAAGCTGGTCGTGTCGCGGGCGAACTACAACGCCTCCGAGGAAGCCAACACGACCTCGTCCAGCCGGATCAACGCCGCGCTGAACCGCTGAGACGCGCAGCCCGGGACCACGAAGGAGACTGAAAATGAGTGGCGATTACACGAAGGCCGTATTCGGCACGCTGGAGACCGGTGCATCGGAGTTCGCCTCCACCTATGCCCAGGTGGTGTCCACGGTCGACAGCCTGGATTCGGAGCTTCGCTCCAGCTTGAACACCTGGACCGGCGCCGCGCAGCAGGCGTACTACGAGTGCAAGGCGAAATGGGATGCTGCCATTGCCGACATGGCCACGGTGATCCAGAGCCTGGGCCAGGTGGTTGACGTGGCCAACTCGAACTTCCAGAGCGTGGAGAGCACCAACGCGTCGATGTGGAGTTGACCCGGTCGTTGAGCGCCGGCAGGGGAGGTTCGTAATGGGCGTGATCCAGGAAGAGACGGTGCTTGCCGACCAGGAAAAGCTCGACCAGCAGCAGGCGGCGCAAAATGCCCGGGAATACAACCCTGACGGCTCGGCGAAGGCCAATGACTACCGGCCTCCGAAGCTGCCCGAGTCGACATTTCCCAAGGGCCTGACCGGCGGCAGGGAACTGACCGTCGACCGGGGCCAGCTGAACGTGGTCCGGGGCCAGATGGCCACCGACCTGGCCCGGCTGCAGGGCACCTTGCAGCAGCTCGTCAGCGATGGAGCGTTCGGCGGGGCGATCGGCGGCTGGGTCACGGCCGACGCGTTCGGCAGCAACGCGAGCAACGCCTACGAGGGCATCACGCAATTCATCCAGGCCCTGAACGAGGCCTACGACCTGGTGATCGGCAACCTGAGCAAGACGGTGGCCAACTACGCCGACGCCGAGACCACGACGGCGGGCGCGGCCAGCCAGATCGGCGCGGACTCGGCGCCGGGCGGCGCCTGAGCGGCCAGCGCGTGAGAGAAGAGGAACCCCATCATGCTCATCGATGGCGGCGGGTTCGGCACCATCAGCGGTAACTCGTTCCAGATCAAGCAGTCGGCGGTCGCCCCGAGTTCTGCGGGCGGGCTCACGGCCGCCGACATCGAGCAGATGTTCTCCTACCTTCCCGACGCCGACCTGGTGACGCAGTCAGGCACCGCGCACACGAACGCGAGCAAGATACTGGCCGACATCGCCGATGCCCTGGTCAAGCACGTCCAGGTGCTGCACCAGAACTGGACGGGCACCGCCGCGGACACCGCGGTGGGCAGTTTCCAGCAACTGCATCAGACGGCCATCGGGCTGGCGCAGGCCAGCGCGCAGACCGGCGCGGTGCTGACCTGGATGGGCGGGCTCCTTCCCTTCTACAAGAGCTACCGGGCACCGGCCCTGACCCTGTTCGGGCATATCGAGGCGGCCTTCGGCGACAACCCGTCGGACAAGGCGGCGCAGGCGGTCCTGGAGCGGTTCAACAACCGGCTGGTCCAGGCCAACGAGAACCTGCCCAGCGAGGTGACGAAGGATCTGCCGACCGCCGGCTGGGACACCAAGGCCCCGGTGGCGGGCGGCCCCGGCGGCCCCGCCGGGGCGGGCGCGGCGGCGGGGGGCG
>JASHUI010000005.1:0-3121 GCA_030040095.1 Streptosporangiaceae bacterium
TCGCACGGCCGGCTGTGCGTGAAGGGCCGCTACGGCTGGGACTACGCCGCCTCGCCGCAACGGCTCACGGTGCCGCTGATCCGCCGGGAGGACTCCTACCCGAAGGGCCCGCTGTCCGCCGACGTCCGCGGCGACACAGCCGCCGGCGGGGAGGGCAACGACCACGGGATGGCCGGCGACGGCGACCCGAAGCAGAAGCGCAAGGGCGGCAAGCGCGGCCGTAAACCCGGCGGCCTCGTCGACTACGCCGAGGTGCTGCCGCACTTCCGGGAGGCGACCTGGGAGGAGGCCCTCGACCTGGTCGCGCGCAGGCTCACCGAGATCTATGCCGAGGGCGGCCCGGGCGCGATCGCCGGGTTCGGCTCCGCGAAGTGCTCCAACGAGGAGGCCTACCTCTTCCAGAAGCTGATCCGCACCGGCTTCCACACCAACAACGTGGACCACTGCACCCGGCTGTGCCACGCCTCCAGCGTGTCGGCGCTGTTCGAGGGGATCGGCTCCGGCGCGGTGTCCACCACCTACGGCGACATCGAGAACGCCGGGGTCGCGATCGTCACCGGAAGCAACTCCACGGCGAACCACCCGGTCGCCTCCAGCTTCTTCAAGCAGGCCCGCCGCAACGGCACGACGATCATCTACGTGGACCCGCGGGCCGACAAGATGGCCGACCACGCCGACATCTACTGCCAGCTCAAGCCCGGCACCGACGTCGCGTTCTACAACGGCGTCATGCACGAGGTGATCAGGCTCGGCCTCACCGACGACGAGTACATAAGGACGCGCACGTCCAACTTCGACGCGCTGCGCCGGGCGGTGCTGGACTATCCGCCGGAGCGGGCCGAGCAGATCACCGGCGTGCCGGCCGACACGATCACCCGGGTCGCGCGCGCCTGGGGCGAGGCCGGGGCCGGCATCATCTTCTGGGGGATGGGAATCTCCCAGCACACCACCGGCACGGACAACGCCCGCTGCCTGATCGCGCTGTGCGCGATCACCGGGAACATCGGCAAGCCTGGCGCCGGGCTGCACCCGCTGCGCGGGCAGAACAACGTGCAGGGCGCCTCGGACATGGGCCTGATCCCGATGTTCTACCCCGACTACCAGAAGGCCGACGACCCGGACGTCAGGGCCCGGTTCGAGGCCGCCTGGGGCACCGCGGACCTCGACCCGGACAAGGGCCTGACCGTCACCGAGATCATCGGCTCGGCCCTGGCCGGCGGCGTGCGCGGCATGTACATGCTGGGCGAGAACCCGTTCCTGTCCGACCCGAACATCAACAAGGTCCGCAAGGCCCTCGCCAAGCTGAGCTTCCTCGTGGTCCAGGACATCTTCCTCACCGAGACGGCCGAGTTCGCCGACGTCATCCTGCCCGCCTCCTCCTACCTGGAGAAGGACGGCACGTACACCAACACCGACCGGCGCGTGCAGCTCGGCCGCAAGGTGCTGGACACCCCGGGCCAGGCCCGCGTGGACTGGGAGGTCGTGCAGGACATCGCGAACCGGGTGGGCCTGAACTGGCACTACCAGACGCCGCGGCAGATCTTCGACGAGATGGTCACCGTCATCTCGAGCTACAAGAACCTCAGCTACGACAACCTCGGCCTGTCCGGCAAGCTGTACCCGAATCCGGACCCCGAGCGCAGCGACGGCACCGTCGTGATGTTCACCGAGCGGTTCAAGACGAACGACGGCCTGGCGCACCTGGTGCCGGCCGAGTGGCTGCCCGCGAAGGAACTGCCCGACGAGCAGTACCCGTTCGTGCTGAACACCGGCCGGATGCTGGAGCACTGGCACACCGGCTCGATGACCCGCCGGTCCTACGCCCTCGACGCGATCGCGCCGCGGGCGCTGGTGTTCATTCATCCCGACGACGCCGCCGACCTGGGCTTGGCCGACGGCGGCATGGCCCGGGTAAGCTCTCGCCGCGGCGCGATCGAGCTCGAGGTGAGGGTGTCCCACCGGGAGGCGCGCGGCAACTGCTTCATTCCGTTCCACTTCCGGGAGGCGGCGGCGAACCTGCTGACGATCGACGCGATCGACCCGTTCGGGAAGATCCCCGAGTTCAAGTTCTGCGCCGTCCAGATCTCCAGGGCTGATGGCTGAGGCCCCGGTCCGCGCTCCCGGCGTCGAGGCCCGGGCGGGTAAATTCCCCGGCCCGAGCCTGATCCCGGCGCTGAACGCCATCCAGGAGCGAGTCGGCTGGCTGCCCCGCGAGGAGCTGGTCGCGCTGTCGCGCGACGTGCGCCGGCCGCTGTACGAGATCGAGGGGCTGGTCTCGTTCTACCCGCACTTCCGGACCGAGCCGCCCAAGGGGACCGAGATACGCGTCTGCCACGACCTGTCCTGCTGGCTGCGCGGCGCCGACGCGCGCATCGACGCGATCAGGGCCCGGTACGGCGCGGTCCAGGACGTCGGGATCGTCGAGGGATCCTGCCTCGGCCGCTGTGACATCGCCCCCGCGTGCACGGTCAACGACCGGCCGCTGCCGCTCGGCGCGGTCGGGGAAGATCTTGCCGAGCGGCAGGCCGCGGCTCGCCCTGCCGCGGCCGGCCCTGCGCCGCGGTGGCCCAACGACCCCTACCTCGTCCCGGAAGACAGGTACGCCGTGCTACGCGACGTGCTCGCTGGCCGGCTGGACCCGGCCGGCGTCGTCGCCGCGCTCAAGGACTCAGGGCTGCGCGGCATGGGTGGCGCGGGCTTCCCGGCCGGCCGCAAGTGGGATCTGGTCGCGGCGCAGGCCGCCACGCCGAAATACGTCATCTGCAACGCCGACGAGTCCGAGCCGGGCACGTTCAAGGACCGGGAGATCCTGAGCACCCAGCCGCACCTGGTCCTCGAGGGCATGCTGCTCGGCATGCTCGCGGCCGGCGCCGAAGAGGGATGGGTGTTCATCCGGCACGAGTACGGCTCGGAGGAGCAGGTCGTCCGGCGCGAGATCGAGAACCTGCGCGAGTCCGGCCTGGTCGGCCCGGATGCGGCAGGCTCCGGCAGGCGGCTGAGCGTCGAGGTGTTCACCTCACCGGGCGGCTACATCCTGGGCGAGGAGTCCGCGCTCATCGAATGCATGGAAGGGCACCGCGGCGAGCCACGGAACAAGCCGCCGTTCCCCGGTACCTACGGG
>JASHUI010000699.1:0-3941 GCA_030040095.1 Streptosporangiaceae bacterium
CGCCGCGGCGTAGCGGGAATCGGCCAGCCTCCCGGCGGCGCGGCCCGCACCGGCGCCGGACCGGTACTTGCCGGTGAGCACGCCGCCTGCCAGGCAGAACGAGGCGATGACCCGGCCGGCGCCCGGCCCGCCGAGCGCCTCGGTCATGGCCGGGTCCTCCACCCAGGACCGGTCCACCAGGCTGTAAGGCAGCTGCGCCGCGCACGGCGGCGCGATCCCGAGACCGGCCGCCGCCTGGATGGCCCGGCGGGTGTCGCCGGCGGTCCAGTTCACGATGCCCCAGGCCCGGGCCTTCCCGGAGGCGACAAGCTCGCCCGCCGCCGCCACCAGGTCGGCGACCTCCAGGCCCCGGGGCGGCGGGTTGGCGTAGATCAGGTCGACGTAGTCGAAGCCCATGCGCCCGAGGGAGGCGTCCAGCTCGGCGGCGGCGCTTTGCCGGGGCCAGAACTCCCACCACAGCTTGTTGGAGACGACGGCGTCCTCCCGCCGGATGCCCGCCCCTCGGAACAGCTGGCCGAACAACACCTCGGAGTGGCCCGTCGGGATCGGGGCCCGGCCGGTCTCGTCGTCGTAGCGGGCGTCGTCGAAGAAGTTGATCCCCTGGTCGCGGGCGGCCCGCAGGACGGCGATCCCGGTCTCGGCCGCAATCCGCTCGAACGTGCGCCACGAGCCCAGGGACAGGGCCGACACCTCGATCCCCGACGAACCGAGCGGCCGGGGACTCAGGAGGTCGGCTGCCATCTGCGGCCGGTCACAAGTCCCGGTCGCGCCGCAGCCGGTCCAGGACGTCGCCCGGGTTCTCGGTCGTGACCCGGATCATCGCCCGCACGGCGTCCGCCAGGGCCACCCGCGGCACGCCCAGCGTGACCGCGGCCGAGTCCGCCCACTGGGTGAGCTGCCGGTAGAGCTCGGGGCTCAGGTCGAGGGTGATCCGGACCGGCTTCGACCGGATCGCGGTCCTCCCGGCCGGGCGCGCATCGGGCTCGCTGCGCCGCGTCGCGGCGGCGGCCATCTGGGCCTTGCGCTGCTCCCGCTGGGTGGTCACCAGGGCATCATCTTTCTCGCGGGCACCACTACGGTGTCATGGCCGGACCGAGCAGAGTGAGTCGCAGCGCTCGACGAGCTCGTGGGCCACGTGGCGCCAGACCTCGCGCCCGGTCCCCGGTATCGGCATGCCGAAGCTCTGGGCGTAGACCTCGAGCCGCGGCACGGCGGTCTCCAGCACGTCGTAGCCGAGGTCCTGCAGCGCCTCCCGGGCGTCGGCCGTGGAGCTGGCCCGGGTGATGCAGCGGTTCAGCAGCACCGACGACCGCGCGGGCCGGTCCCGGGCCCCGCACACCTCGCTGATCTCGTCCCGCATCGGCGAGGTGCGGTTGATCTCGATCGGGCTCGGCGCGCACGGGATCACGATCTCCTCGGCATACCGCAGCGCCGAGCGCGCGATGCCCGCGTGGTCCTCGAGTTGCGGCGCATCGATGATCACCACGTCGTCGGCCTTCGCGATCTCGGGCACCCGGCGGTGCAGCTCCCGGGACGGAAGGGCCACGATCCGGAACGGGAATGCCGCCTGTGACTGCACTCCCGGGTACATCGCGGCGAGGTCGGACCATTCCAGGGCGCTGCCCGAAGGGTCCGCGTCGACCAGCAGTACGCTCTTCCCCGCCTCCGCGAAAATGTGCGCGAGCCACACGGCCGATGTGGTCTTGCCAGTGCCCGGCTTGAGGTTGGCCAGCGCCAGGCGAATCCCCGTCATTCAGGCAGTATTGCAGCGCATCCCGCTTTACGGTAGCGGGTGGCGCACCTGTTGGCGGGCCGTGCGCGCTCAGAAACTGTCGGCTACCAAGCGGTGGCGCGCCGGAAATGTGCTTGCAGTACTGCAGTACATACTGCGGTACCACGCCGCGAGTACCAGCTGATCATCGGGTGGCTGGACCCGCCCCGAGACGTCGCGTTCAATGAATCGGTCGTTTTCCACAGGCGCGCAGATATCGCCGTGCATTTCATACGGTGCCCGGGCCAATTTGCCCACAGCCTGTGGACATCGCTGTGGAGTGAATTACAGCGATGTGACCGTCCCCGGACGCTAATCCCCGGACGCTCAGTTCCGCCACTTGAGCGCGGCCTGGCGGGCGGCCGACACGTAGCCGTGGTCGGCGAACCAGCGCGCGGACTCCTCGATCGCCTCGCGGGCGGGCCGTGAGGTGTAGCCGAGCTCCGCGCGGGCCCGGTCGTCATTGAAGATCATGCGGGTGGCGGACATGCGGGCGGCCTCGAGCGGCACGCGCGGCTCCCGCCGCAGCAGCCGGCCCTCGATGACATCCGAGGCCACGCCCGCCGTGAGCACCAGCCCGCGCGGCACCTGCAGCCGCGGCATGGGCAGGCCGCTGTAGCTGGCCAGGATCCGCAGGATCGCGCGCATCGACAGGTTCTCGCCGCCCAGGATGTAGCTGCGGCCGGTGCGGCCGTTCTCCAGGGCGGCCAGGTGGCCGAGGGCCAGGTCGTCCACGTGGGTGACGTTCAGGGCGGTGTCCACGAACCCGGGCATCCGGCCGTTCAGGAAGTCGAGCACGAACTTGCCGGTCGGCGTCGGCGCCACGTCGCCGGGCCCCAGCGGGAAGGTCGGCAGCACCAGGCAGATGTCCAGGCCCTGGGCCGCGGCCCGGAGCACCTCGTGCTCGGCGATGAACTTCGACCGCTTGTAGTGGCCGTACAGTCGCGAGACGTCGGCCCGGCTGGTCTCGTCGGCCGGCTTGCCGTGCTTGGTCGTGTGCAGCCCGAGCACGCCGACCGTGGAGGTGAAGACCAGCCGCTCGCACCCGGCGACCCGGACGGCGTCCAGCACGTTCAGCGTCCCGCCCACGTTGACGTCGTAGAAGATCTTCGGGTTGCTGGCCCAGAAGCGGTACACCGCCGCGAGGTGGAACACGAACCGGGCCCCGGAGCACACGTCCCGGACCGCGGCGGCGTCCCGGACGTCCAGCCGCGCGCGCTCTGCTTCGATCCCGTCCAGATTGCTCTCGTCGACCCCGGGCGCGACCACGGCGACGAGTTTCGCGCCGCGGGCGTGCACCGCCCGGGCGACGGCGGACCCGATGAAACCCGTGGCACCGGTGACGACCACCCGGTCCCCTGGCTCTATGCGACCTACCTGGTTCATCTGATGGACACTAACGCCCCGTAAGCCCCGCGCGTGACAAGATGACCGCATGACCGCTCTGCTGGACGTCCTGTGCGCCGGATACGCCGCCGACCGGGTGGCCAGCACGGTCGTCCTGATCCGGGACGAGGGGGCGGTCATCGTCGTGGACCCGGGCATGGTGGCCGACCGCCGCGTGATCCTGGACCCGATGGCCCGGCTCGGCGTGGACCCGGCCAGCGTGACCGACGTGGTGTTCAGCCACCACCACCCGGACCACACGCTGAACGCCGCGTTGTTCGAGCGGGCCAGGTTCCACGACCACTGGGCGATCTACGCCGGCGATACGTGGACCGACCGGCCTGCCGACGGCCACCAGGTGTCGCCCTCGGTGAGGCTGATGGCCACCCCGGGTCATACCGCTCAGGACATCACCACCCTGGTCTCGACCGGCGACGGGCTCGCCGCCTGCACCCATCTGTGGTGGTCGGGCGACGGCCCGGCCGTCGATCCACTCGCCGAGGACCAGGAAATGCTTGAACTCTCCAGAGCCGCGCTGCTCGCGCTGGCCCCGGCCCTGATCGTTCCCGGCCACGGCGCCCCGTTCGAGCCGGTCCACCTCCAGCCCCCCGCCGCCTTCTAGCCCGCCGCCCGGGTCCTCCCGGCCCGCCGCCCGCCCCCCGGCCCGCCGCCCGGGTCTTCCCGCGGTCCTCCAACAACGTCGACGGACCATCGCTGCTGCTGTTTCAGCTTGGGCGGTCCGCCCATGCTGTTGAGCGGAGCGGCCAGGCGCTCGTCGGCTGGA
>JASHUI010000700.1:0-4236 GCA_030040095.1 Streptosporangiaceae bacterium
GCGCCCGCGGACAGCCGCCCGGTCACCGCGACGATCAGGCCGCTGCTGCCGCGGAGGGCCGACAGCCCGGGGGTGATGTCCCGGCCGCGGGACGGCTTGATCACGGCCAGCGAGTTGAGCAGCACGTCCTCGAAGATGCCGGGCGCGCTGAGCGCCCCGGTGTCGGTGATCAGCCGGCCGTCCAGGCCCTCATGGGCCAGATGCACGCCGATCGAGGCCGCGGCGGTGACCGCGAACTCGAACGACGAGGCCGGTCCGCTGCCCGCGTGCGCGCCGCGTCTGGTGTCCAGCAGCAGCAGCACGCGGTTGCGCCATTGCTGCTCCTCACGCCGCACCATGAGCTCGCCGTAGCGGGCCGTCGAGCGCCAGTGCACCCGGCGCAGTTCGTCGCCGTCGCGGTAGGCCCGCGGCACCACGTCGTCCTCGCCCGCCGCGGCGGCGGAGCGGGCCCGGCCGTCGCCGTCACCCAGCCAGCTGCCGGCCACGACCGCCCTCGGCAGCGGGACGACCTTGGGCGTGACCACGAACGTGCTGCTGGAGGAGAACGACCGGCCCAGTTCGACCAGCCCGAACGCGTCGGCGATGCGGATCTCCAGCGGGCCGACGACGAACTTCCCCCGCAGGTCGGAGCGCAATGGATAGCTCAGCTCACGCGACCCGCCCCGCTCTATTCCGTTCAGGACATACCGGGGACGGGTGCCGAGCGCGTACGGGATCGCGTCCTCGGCCAGCAGCAGCCCGGTCGGCAGCCGCGACACGTTCTCCAAGTGCACCCGGACCATCGCGGTCTGGCCGGCCGCGACCCTGGGCGGGGAGATGCTGCGGACGCAGCTGAGCCGGTACCGGGCCCGCCCGGCGGCCAGAGCGGAGAACAGCGGCAGCACGACCAGCAGGATGCCGACGCTGACCAGGTCACGCTCGTCGAGGAAGAGCCCGGCGAGGGCCGCGGCGACGCCGGCGGCGAGGAACGAGGTGCCGCGCGTCGTGAACGCAGCGAGCCACGACCGCATCCCCGCCCTCCTTCCGCCGCGTGCCTTACAATTTACGGCCCGAGGCCGCTATCGGGCCGACGGGAGCGGCAGTCTTTCCACGATCCTGGCCAGCACCTGCTCCGGGGGCTCATGGCCGACGAGCGCCTCGGGGGTGGGGAGCAGCCGGTGCGCCAGCACCGGGCCCGCCAGAGCCTGGACGTCGTCGGGGATCACGAAGTCCCGGTCGTCCAGGGCGGCGAAGGCACGGCTGGCCCGCAGCAGGTGCAGCGTAGCCCGGGGCGAGGCGCCCAGCCGCAGCTCCGGGGAGGACCGCGTGGCGTTGACCAGGCTGATGACGTACTGCCTTATCGCCTGGGCGACGTGTACGCCGCGCACGGCGACGATGAGGGCGCGGATGTCGCTGCCGTGCGCGACCGGCTCGAGCTCGTTGAGCGGCGACGACGAGCCGTGTGAGTCCAGCATCGAGAGCTCGGCGGCCTGATCCGGGTAGCCGATGGAGATCCGGGCGGTGAACCGGTCCCGCTGGGCTTCCGGCAGCGGGTAGGTGCCCTCCATCTCGACCGGGTTCTGCGTCGCGATCACCATGAACGGCAGCTCCAGCGGGTAGGTGGCGCCGTCGACGGTGACCTGGCGTTCCTCCATGCACTCCAGCAGCGCGGACTGGGTCTTCGGCGAGGCCCGGTTGATCTCGTCGCCGAGCACGATGTTGGCGAAGATCGGCCCGGGCTTGAACTCGAATTCCCGCAACTCCTGGTTGAACGCGCTGACCCCGGTCAGGTCGCCGGGCAGCAGGTCCGGCGTGAACTGGACCCGCCTGACCGAGCAGTCGATGGACCGGGCCAGCGCCTTGGCCAGCAGCGTCTTGCCGACTCCGGGCACATCCTCGATGAGGACATGACCCTCGGCGAGCAGCACGGTCATGGCCAGCTTGACGGCGCCGGGCTTGCCGGAGATGACGGTCTCGACGGCGGCGCTGACGCGGTGGGCCACCTGCACGAGCTCGTCCAGTTTCCGGTCCGCCTGGTTCCCCGTGTCTATGACCACATGTCCTCCTCGCGTCAGCATCGGCGCGATCCTCGAGCCCCTGCGGCGCGCAGAACCCCGTGACTGCCGGCATGGCCGTGCGTTCAGACAGTACGTCGTGCGGCGTCGGGTCCGCGACTCGCGTGCCCACTCCGTTGCACTCGCTGCCGCTGTGCCGCTGCCGCACCGCCGCTCCGCCGTTCCCCCACCGCCGTGACCTCGGCTTGGTGGGGGATTAACGCGCTCCAGCGCGTTCCATCTCGTTGACGGTGGGGGAATGTGGAGTACAGTGGAGGACCGTGGGGCGGAGGCTCCCCACGAGCTGGCATGGGCGGGGGCCTGGAGGAGGTGAGGCCGGTGTTTCTCGGCACTCACACGCCCCGCCTGGACGAAAAGGGACGGCTGTTCCTGCCCGCCAAATACCGCGATGAGCTCGCCCGGGGCCTGATCCTGACCAAAGGTCAGGAGCGCTGCGTCTACGTGTTCCCGCTGACGGAGTTCGAGCGGATCACCGAGGCGTTGCGGACCGCACCGGTGACCGCCAAGGGGCTGCGGGACTACAGCCGGGTCTTCTTCGCCAGCGCATCCGACGAGGTACCGGACAAGCAGGGCCGGATCACGATCCCGCCGGCGCTGCGGGAGTACGCCGGGCTGGACCGCGACTGCGTGGTGATCGGCGCGAACACTCGCCTGGAGATCTGGGACTCGCAGGCCTGGGCCGGCTACCTGGACCAGCAGGAGGACGCGTTCTCCGACGCGTCGCAGGAGGTGCTGCCCGGAGTTCTGTGAGAGGGCGCCCGAGTCACGGGGTGCCCGGCGAGGTCTCCACCCGCGCTGGGTGGCCAGGCCGGCTGACGTCACTTCCCCGGCGCCAGGCGGCACCCGGCCATCGGCGCAGTGCCCATCAGCGCGCTCGCGCGGATGGGGACCTGGCCGGGCAAGGCACGACATTGGGCGCCTGGGACGCCCGCCGTCTGCGGGGCGGCCGCGTGCGCGGAGAAAGGGGGGCCGATGGCCACGACGGGATCAGGGCACCTGCCGGTCATGACCGACCGGGTGCTGGCCCTTTTCGCGCCCGCGCTACAGGCCGAGGGGTCGGTCCTGCTCGACGCCACGCTCGGCCGGGCCGGCCACGCCAGCGCTCTGCTGAGCCAGCATCCCGGGCTGACGCTGATCGGGGTGGACGCCGACGAGGCCGCGATCGAGGAGTCCCGCGCGCTGCTGGCGCCGTACCAGGGCCGGGTCACCCTGGTGCACGCGAGGTACGACGCGATCGCCGGCATCCTGGACGCACTGGGCCAGCCGGGCGTCCAGGGCGTTCTGTTCGACCTGGGGGTGTCCTCTCCTCAGCTGGACGACCCGAGCAGGGGCTTCGCGTATTCCTTCGACGCCCCGTTGGACATGCGGATGGACCGGACCGGGACGCTGACCGCCGCCGATGTGGTCAACACCTACCCCGCGGCCAGGCTGGCCCGGGTCCTGCGCGAGTACGGCGAGGAACGGTTCGCCCGGCGGATCGCGGACGCGGTGGTCAGGGAGCGCGAGAAGACCCCCGTCACCTCCACCATGCGCCTGTCCGAGATCGTCAGGGACTCGATCCCGGCCCCGGCCCGCAGGACCGGGGGGAACCCCGCGAAGCGCACCTTCCAGGCCCTGCGGATCGAGGTCAACGGCGAGCTCGAGGCGCTGCGCCGGGCCCTGCCCGCGGCGCTGGACGCGCTCGCGGTGGGCGGCCGGATCGTGGTCCTCGCCTATCACTCGCTCGAGGACCGCATGGTCAAGCAGGCTCTGGCCGCTGGGGCGGCCGACACCACCCCGCCCGGGCTGCCGGTCCGGCTTGCCGCGTCGCGGCCGCGGTTCCGGCTGCTCACCAGGGGCGCGGAGCGGCCTACGGCGACGGAGGTCGCGGCCAACCCGCGCGCCGCTTCGGCCAGGCTGCGGGCCGCCGAGCGCGTGCTGGCGGCGGCATGAGCAAGTCGACGGCCAGGACGATGACCGAGCCGATGGCCAGAACGATCGCAGGGCGGATGGCCAGGACGATGACAGAGCCGATGACAGAGCCGATGGCCGAGCCGACGCGAGAAGGAAGTCCGATCTCATGAACACCACGGTCAGGTCAGGTCCGCGCCGTCCGGGTCAGGCTCTTGTCGGCGAGGCCGATGACGGGCAGGCGCAGTCGCGCCCGCGCCGTCCGGCGCGGGCAGTCCGGTCCGGGACCGGC
>JASHUI010000701.1:0-3907 GCA_030040095.1 Streptosporangiaceae bacterium
CGTAAATCGTGTCGCCGTCCCGATGGGCGAGGCGCAGCGGCTTCAGCACCACCACCGCCACGCCGCTCGCGCCGATCGTGCCGCTGGCGTCGTCGCTGAACGGCCGGCAATGGCCGTCCTTGGAGAAGATGTGCTGCGGCCGGTACCGGTAACCGCCGGTCAGCTCGGGGTCGATCAGCACCCCCGCGGCCAGCATCACCTCGGCATCGCCGTGCCGGAGCATCCCGGCGGCGAGGTGCACGGCGACCAGCGAACTGGCGCAGGCCGCCTGCACGGTGAAGGCGGGTCCGGACAGGTCGAGGTGGTAGGCCGCCTTGGTGGCCAGGAAGTCCTTGTCGTGGTGCAGCGCGAGCTGGAAGGGGTCGGGGAGCTGCGCCCGGTCGCCGTCGCGGAGCGTGGCCTGGAAGTAGGTGTTCTCGCCGCAGCTCGCGATGATCCCGGTGCGGCGCCTCGCCGGGTCGGCCACTCCCGCGTGCGCGAGCGCCTGGACGCAGGCCATCAGCAGATGGCGCTGCTGCGGGTCCATCAGCCTGGCTTCGGCGGGGCTGATGCCGAAGTGCCCGGGATCGAAGGCCAGCAGCCCGGACAGCTGGCTGCGGGCTCCGACCAGGCCATCGGCGGCGTCGAAGAACGTGATGCCGCTGCCTGCCGACGTGACCAGGTCCCAGAACGCGGCCAGGTCGTCGGCTCCTGGCAGCCGGACCGCCATCCCGACGACCGCGATCGGCTCGCCCGCGGCCGGGGCGGCGGGCTCGGCGCCCGTTGGCCCGGCCGGTGCCGGGACCGGTTCGCCGTCCAGGAAGCGGGCCAGGTCGCGGACGGTGACGTGCTCGAACAGGTCGGGGATGGACAGGGCCAGGCCCAGCTCGGTGGTCGCGCGCAGATGAAACCGCATCAGGCCGAGGCTGGAGGCGCCGGCGTCGAAGAACCGCTGATCCGGCCCGATGGGCCGGCCGATCTCGGCTTCGAAGAGGGCGGTGAGCTGCTCCTCGCGCGGCGTGCGGCCCGCCTGACCGGGATCTGGCCCGAGCTCACGGCCGGGCACCGTCAGCACCCGGCGCCGGTCCAGCTTGCCGCTCGCGGTCCTCGGCAGCTCGGTCACCTGGCGGAACCGGTCGACGCGCACGTAGGCCGGCAGCCGCGCGGCCAGATGGGCGGCGAGCTCGTCGGCGGTCGGCGGGCCGGCGCCGAACTCGGCACAGGCGACCAGGTGCCCGCCGTCCTGGACGACCGCCGCGACGACGACCGCCGGATGGCTGGCGAGCGCCGCCTCGACCTGGCCGAGTTCGATCCTGTGGCCGCTCACCTTCACCTGCTCGTCGCGCCGGCCCAGGTAATGCAGCAGGCCGGCGCGGTCGAAGAAGGCCAGGTCGCCGCTGCGGTAGCACCGTCCGGTCCCGTCCAGGTCGGTGAAGCGGGCGGCATTCAGCTCGGCGTCGGCCAGGTAGCACGGCACCGCCTGGAGCCCGCCGATCAGCAGCTCGCCCGGGCAGCCGGGCGGGACAGGCCGGTCGGCCTCGTCGACCACCCGCAGCCAGGCGCCGGCCACCGGCCGGCCGATCGGCGGCCGGTCCGGCCAGTCGCCGGGGTCACCGGACAGGCACAAGGCGCTGACGACGTGGGTCTCGGTCGGGCCGTAGTGGTTGTGCAGCCGGGCACCGGGCAGACCGCGAAACCAGGCGCGGATCGCCTCGGTGCACAGCAGTTGCTCGCCGGCCGTCACCACGTCGCGAAGCCGGGCCGGGAAGATGCCCAGGCGCCGGCCATGCTCGGCGAGCAGCTGCAGGGCCACGTAGGGAAGGTGGATCCGTTCGATCCCGGCGGCGTCGAGCTGACGCAGCAGGGCTGGCAGGTCGTGCCGGTAGCCGGGGCGGATCAGGTGCAGCGTGCCGCCGCCGCAGAGGGTGCCGAAGATCTCCTGGAACGACACGTCGAAGGAGAGCATCGAGAACTGCTGGGTCACGGCGCCGGCCGGCATCCCGCTCGCGTCGGCCTGCCATTGCAGCAGATTGCACAGGGTCAGGTCGGGCACGCTGACGCCCTTCGGCGCGCCGGTCGAGCCGGAGGTGAAAAGGGTGTAGAGCGGCCGGCGGGCGCGGGCCGGCGGGCCCGGGGGATCGGCTCGCCCGGATTCGGCGAGCACGACGGGGTGGTGCGGGACGGGGCTCGCGGGGACGGATGTGCCCGCCGGGACCAGCACGCAGACCGGTGTCACCTGGCCGAGGATCTGGTCGAGCAGGGCGGGAGGATAGGCCGGGTCCAGCGGCACCGCCGTGACGTTGAGCCGGGCGAGGGCGAGCAGGGCGGCGACATGCTCGACCGACGGGTCGAGCCGCAGCGCGATCGAGCACGGCCGGTCGGCGGCGGGCAGCGGGTAGGTGGCCGCCAGCTCGGCGGCGAGCGCGGCGGCGCAGGAGTCGAGCTGGCGGTAGGTGACGGGCTTGCCGTCGCCGACCAGGGCGATCGCGTCGGGGGTTCGGGAGGCCTGACGGGCGAAGCCCTCGGCGATCGTGAGGTACCCGAGGGCCGGATCGGCGCCCCGGCCCGGGTCGGGCAGGCCCGCCCGGTACGGCGCGACCAGCTCGGCCACTGCCGGATCGGCCTGTGCCACCAGCGCATCGAGGCCCGCGGCGAACAGCCCGGCCAGCGCCGAGACCTGGCCGGCATCCAGGTAGGCGGGCGCGGACTCCCACAGGCAGTCGAGGCTCTCGCCGCACGCCGTCACCGACAGGGTCAGCGGGCACTTGGCCGCGGGCGGCGCGAGCCAGGCCGGCCGGACGTCACAGCCGGGCAGCCGCAGCGCGCCGAAGTCGGTGTTGTCCAGCACGAAGAGGAAGTCGAACAGCGGGGACCCGGCGCCGAAGTCGTGGTCGTCGACCGCGTCGGCGAGCGCCACGTCTTGCCGGTCGAGCACGGCCCTGATGTCCGCCGCCTGATCCCGCAGCTGCGCGCCGAGCCGGGCGTCGGGTACCACCCGCAGCGGGATCAGCACGGTGTTCGCGAACATGCCGACGCTCGACTCGAACTCCGCCGCCGGGCGGCCGGCCACCGGGCTGGCTATGCGCAGCCGGGTGCGGCCGGTGACGCCGTAGCCGGCCCAGGCGAAGGCCGCGAGCAGCAGTTCGAATCTGGTCAGGCCGAGCCGTTGGCCCAGCCGGTCCAGTGCGGCGCGGCGGGCGGCGTCGATGCGGGTGACGAGCAGGTCGGCCGGGGCGTGCGGGAGTGCCCCGTCCGGGTGGCCGGGCTCGGCAGCGGCTAGCGGCTCGGCCGGGCGCAGCGGCTCGGGATCTGCGCCGATGGCGGCGTAATGGTCGCGCAGGGCGGCGCGATGCTCGAGGTACTCCGGGCAGCTCAGCCAGTCTGCCTGCCAGAGCGCGTAGTCCAGCGGCGTCGGCGCGGTCCGGCCGTCCGGCTCGCCGGCGTATCCGGCGGTCAGCTCGCGCAGCAGCACGGTCACCGACCAGCCGTCCACGGCGATGTGGTGCAGGCACAGCAGCAAAGTGCCGCCACCGGAGCCGGCGTCCCCGTCGTCAGGCAGCCAGCAGGCCCGCAACAGTCGCGGCGCGGACAGGTCGAACGGGACGGCGAACAGCCGCCTGGCGACCGATTCCCAGTCGCCGCCGCCGCCGGGTCCCGCCGCTCGCCCGGCGTCGATCCATGGGTCATAGGGCTCCGCGACCTGCTGGCGCAGCCCGCCGGCCGCCGCTGTGAACGCGGTGCGCAGCGCCGGATGGCGCCGCACCAGCCCGCGGACCGCGTCCTCGAGCCTGCGGGCGTCGACCGGCCCGGTGATGCGGAACGCGAAGCCCACGTTGTACTGAGACGATCGCGGCTCCTGCTGCTGGAGCAGCCACAGCCGCTGCTGCTCCGAGGTGGCGGGCGCGGACCGCGCGCCGGCCGGCCCGGC
>JASHUI010000702.1:0-3582 GCA_030040095.1 Streptosporangiaceae bacterium
GGCGAAGTCGTGCCCGTCGGCGCGAGTCCCGGGAAGCGCGGCGAACAGGCTCCCGGGCCGGGCCTGACGCGAGTCGATGACCACCGGCCCGGTCACGACGGCGTCCGGGTCGAGGCCGGGACCGGCCTTGCCGCCGGTGATCCCGGCTATCTCGGCCACCGACAGCGGGATCATAGGTCCCCCAGGTCGGCCGGCTCGGCCCGCCCGCCGGGCGGGCGGTCGGCCGTCGCGACGGCTCTCAGGTTCCCCGCGATCGCCTCGGCCGCGACCTCGCGGTCATCGAACGGGATCACCGACCCGCCCACGTACTGGCCGCGCTCGTGGCCCTTGCCCGCGATGAGCACCACGTCGCCCTTGGCCGCCCGGGTGACGGCCAGCCCGATCGCGGCGGCCCGGTCCGGCTCGACGATCACGTGAGCGCGGCTGGCCTCCGGCACCGTCAGCGCGCCGGCCAGCATCTCGGCGAGTATCGCGAGCGGGTCCTCCGAGCGCGGGTTGTCGCTGGTGAAGAAGGCCAGGTCGGCCAGGCCGGCCGCGGTGGCCCCCATCAGCGGGCGCTTGGCCCGGTCCCGGTCGCCGCCGCAGCCCAGGACGATGGTCAGGTTTCCCGCCGTGACCGGCCGCAGCGCGTCGAGCACGGCGCTCACCGCGCCCGGCTTGTGCGAGTAGTCGACCAGCACGGTGAAGTCCTGGCCGGCCTCGACCCGTTCCAGCCGGCCGGGCACGCCCGGGCACGCGGCGACGCCGGCCACCGCGCTGGCGATCCCGATCCCCGCCTCGACCAGGGCCACGATCGCGCCCAGGGCGTTGGCCACGTTGAACGGCCCGGGCAGGGCTACCGACGCGTCGGCCTCGACGCCGCCGGGGCCGACGACCCGGAACGCGCTGCCGTCCGCGCCGCAGCGCATGTCGGCCGCGCGCCAGTCGGCGGCCGGGTTCCCGGCCGCCGAGTACGTGGTGAGCGGGATCTTCGGGTTGGCGGCGAGGATCCGGCCGTGCTCGTCGTCGATGTTGACCACCCCGGCCCGGGCATAGCGCGGGGTGAACAGCGTGGCCTTGGCCTCGAAGTAGGCGTCGATGGTCTCGTGGAAGTCCAGGTGGTCCTGGGACAGGTTGGTGAACAGGGCCACCTCGTAGGTGGTGCCGCTGACGCGGCCGAGGCTCAGGGCGTGGCTGGAAACCTCCATGGCCCCGGCCGTCACCCCCTGCTCGGCCATGGCGGCGAAAAGCGCCTGCAGGTCGGTGGCCTCCGGTGTGGTCAGGCCGCTGTCGGTGGTGACGTCCCCGATCCTGGTCTGCACGCCGCCGATCAGGCCGGTCAGGTGGCCCGCGGCCCGCAGCCCGGCCTCCAGCAGGTAGGTGGTGGTGGTCTTGCCGCTGGTGCCGGTCACTCCGATCAGGGTCAGCTTCTGCGACGGGTGGCCGTAGATCCACGAGGCCACCTCGCCCAGCCTGGCCCGCGGGTCGCCGACCACGAACACCGGCAGGCCGGCCCGGATCGCGAGTTCCTTGCCCGCCGGATCGGTGAGGATCGCCGTGGCGCCGGCCGAGGCGGCCTGGGCGCAGAACCGGGCGCCGTGGTAGGTCCCGCCAGGCAGGGCGGCGTACAGGTCACCGGGCCGCACCCGGCGGGAATCGTGAGTGATCCCGGACACCCCGCGAACCCCGCTGGCCGAGGTCAGCGGGCCGGGCGCGTCCCGGCCCGAGGTCCGCACTCCGAGCAGCTCAACGAGCCCCGTGAGCGGACGCACTGGGACGCGGCGTGGTCGCAGATCGGCTGGCACGGGCAGAGATTACCTCTGTTCCCCCGGCCGCGAGCGCCGCCCGCGATGACTGCTCACGGGACCGTCAGCCGCATGCGGGGACGGGCGGCGTTGTCCGGCGGGATCTTCAGCGTCTGCAGGGCAAACTTCGTCACGCGGTTGAAAACCGGCCCGGCGACCTGGTCGCCGAAAAAGCCACCCCTGGTCGGATCCTGGACGTTCACCGCCACCACCAGCTGCGGGTCGCTGGCCGGGGTGATGCCGATGTAGCTCGACCCGTACTCGCACAGGCTGCATCCGGGCCCGGCCACCTGGGCCGTCCCGGTCTTGGACGCGACCGAGTAGCCGTAGATCACCCCCCACGGCTCACCGCCTTCCGCGTCGACCACGGGCACTTGCTGCAGTATCGCCATTAGCTCACTCGCGGTCTTGGCCTGCAGCACCCGGGTCCGCTTCGGCGGCGGCGCGGGCTTGAACACCCCGTTGCCGGTGACCGTGCCGGCAACGATCGACGGCTCGACCCGGACGCCGCCGTTGGCGATCGTGGCGTAGACGCTGGCCATCTGCACCGCGGTGACGGCCACCCCCTGGCCGAAGGACAGGGTGTAGCGGGTGTCCCCGTACCACTGCGGCGTCCCGGGCTGGGGCAGCAGGCCCTCGCTCTCGCCGGGCAGGCCAAGGCCGGTGTACTCGCCCAGCCCGAACGCCCGGAAGTAGTCGTATTGCACCTGCGGGCTGACGTGCTGGACCACCTGCACCATGCCGTCGTTGAGCGAGTTGGCCAGGATGCCCGCGATCGTGTACCGCTGCGTGGGGTGGATCTCGCCGTCGTGGAAGCTGAACCCGTCGACCACGATCTGGTCCGGCACCGTGTAGGTGCTCATCGGCGTCTGGCCGCCGCGCTCGAGCGCCGCGGCCACCGTGATGACCTTGGCCGTGCTGCCCGGCTGGAAGACGTTCTGCACCGGAATGTCGGTGGTCGCGTTCTCGCTGGCCGGGTCGGCCGGGTTGTAGGTCGGGTACTGGGCCAGGGCCAGGATGCGCCCGGTGCTCGGCTGCATCACCACGACCGAACAGTTCCTGGCCCTGGTCGCCTTGACCTCGGCGGCGCACTGCTGCTCGGCGTACCACTGGATGTCCGACTGGATGGTCAGCTCCAGGCTGCCCGCGGGCACCGGCGGCTTGACGATCTCCTCGGTCTGCGGTATCGGCTGCTGGGTCGGGCCCATCTCGACCTCTTCGCTGCCGTCCCGCCCGGCCAGCAGCGAGTTGTACTCCTGCTCCAGCCCGGCCTCGCCGACCAGGTCGCCGGCCTGCTGGTCGGTGAAGCCGATCACGTTGGCCGCGAGATCGCCGTTGGGATACTCCCGGGTGTACGTCGGGGACTCGGCGATGCCCGGCTCTTGCAGCGAGCCGATCCGGTTTCCGGCTGCCGCCGAGACGTTCCGCTCGAGCACCACGTACTGCGGCGAGGTGGGGTGGTCGACCAGGCCGAGGATCGCGGCCTGGGTCATGCGCAGCGGGCCGGCCAGCGCGGCGGCCACCCGGGCCCGCCTGGCCTGCGGGATCTGCTGGGGGTCGGCGTACACCGTGTCGGTCTGCACGGTCATGGCCAGCACCGTATTGTCGCTGCTGGTGATGGTGCCGCGCAGGACCGGGATGGGGATCGGCTGGGGCGGCAGCATCTGCTGCTGGGCCAGGGCCCGGTACAGCGACCAGTGCACGCCCTGCAGTTGCACCAGCCGCCCGGCGAACACGGCCAGCACGACCACGATGCTCAGCATCGAGACGCTCAGCCTGCGGCCGGGCCCGGCCCGGC
>JASHUI010000703.1:0-11814 GCA_030040095.1 Streptosporangiaceae bacterium
GCCCAGCCGGGCGGCCAGCAGCTGCACCGCCTCGCCGTGGCTCAGCACGTCCAGGCTGATCAGCCGCGCCCCCTCGGCCGCGGCCAGCCCGCCCAGCTGGCTGCGGCTGGTAACCAGGACCAGGCTGGCGGGGCTGGCCGGCAGCAGCGGCCGCACCTGCTGCTCATCCCGGGCGTTATCCAACACGATCAGCATCCGCTTATCCGCCAGCAAGCTGCGGTACAGGCCCGCCTGCGCATCCGGGCCCGGCGGGATCCGTTCCGGCGGCACGCCCAGCGCGTCCAGGAACCCCCGCATGGCTCCTTCCGGGGCGGCCGGGCTGCCGGAGGGGTCGAAGCCGCGCAGGTTCACATATAGCTGGCCGTCGCCGAACCGGGCGGCGACCCGGTGCGCCCAGTGCACCGCCAGCGCGGTCTTGCCCACCCCGGCCGTGCCGGCCAAGGCGGAGATCAGGACAGTCCTCGCGGCGCAGGGGTCATTCAGCATGCCCGACAGGGCATCCAGCTCGGCGGCTCGGCCGGTGAAGTGGTTCACCGCGGCAGGCAGTTGGCGGGGCACGATCGCCCCGGTCGGCTGTCCGGCAGCCGTCACCGGCGTAACCGGACCGCGAGCACGCGTGCTGCCGCTGCGGCCGCCCTCGCTCAGGCCCAGGGCCGCGCAGATCAGCTCGACCGAGCTGCGGTGTGGCCTGCGGATGAGGCCGCGCTCGATATCGCTGATTGTCCGCACGCCCAGCCCGGTCTGCTCGGCGAGATCCTCCTGGGTGAGCCCGGCCGCGGCCCTGCCCTCGCGTACCAGGGCGCCGAAGTCCCGCGGGTCGGCAGCCGGACGAACCACGCGTCACCTCAATCTGGCGCCGATAATGGCCGGAGCCTCTGTCAGCGGCAATCTGACCGCGCCCTACAGCCGCCCGCGGGCAGGCATCTGCGGGTTTACCGGCAGAACTGCCGGTGAACCCGCAGCCTATCCCGCATGTACCGGATTGCCATACTCCGCAATGCTTCTAGCTGTCCAGCAGGGCCACGACAGACACAAAGGCACAGCATGCGCCGAACACCGGCACTCAGACGGGACCGCTTCGCGCCGGTGAGCTGCCAGCCGGCGGATCGTACGCAGATCTTGCCAAGTTCCTGACGCTCGTCCTAACCCCCAGCCAGACACCCATCATCTCGAGGTAGCTATGCGAAACAGAGTCATACGCCTGGTAACGGCACTCTTCATCGGCCTTTCCGCTGCCGCGGCGCTTGCCCCCGGCACGGCACGCGTCGCGATTGGACCTCAATGTGTGCCGCACGGGACGCACTGTAACGCCTACTGTGCCTGCCTAGATTAGCCGCGATGGCTGCTGGATCCCTCCATGGGCTCCGGCACCACCATTGACTTGAGCGGACAGACTTTTAAGACCGTCAACAGCAGTCGGGCGTTGCGAGAAAGCGTTCATAAACGCCCACGTCTTGGGGTTTGTCGCTGATTTGGCTCCGTCCCATGTCGACCTGCGAAGGCTGCGGCAACTGAACCTATTAATGGCCGTCAACGGCTTCTTCGCATTCCGAATTATATTCGAATAGACCAGGTGAGCCATGCCTCCAATCCGGCATAGCTCGCCTCACGGGCCTCTGCAGGCCGGATGCCAGGTTTGGAGTGTTGCCGGAATGAAGCGCTCGGTTGGGGCAGTGGTGGCGGCGGTGGTGGCGCTGCTGGCAGCGGGGGTTGCACTGCTGCTGGTGGGCCTCTCGTCGCCGGGGCGGCGTTATTCGGATGCGGCGCAGACCGGCGCGGGCGGCGCGGCGGCGCTGGCGGCTGGGCCGGTGACGGTGACGTCGGCGAACCGGCTGCGGCTGGGGTATGTGGCGGCCGCGGGCGATGGCAGCGCGCTGGTGGGCCTGCAGGACAACCTGTTCCGCGCGGACCTCGGCCCGTCGGTGGTGCTGGTGCCGGTGCGGTTCGGGTCTGCGGCCGGGGCGGAGGCGGCGCTGGCCGCCGGGCAGCTGGATGCCGCGTATCTGGGCCCGGTGTCGGCGGTGGCCGCGTGGCTGGCCACTCGCGGCGGGATCCGGGTGATCTCAGGGGCGGCGTCCAGCCAGGCCCAGTCGGCGGTGGTGCTGGCGGTGACCGCGCGGTTCCTGGCCACGCAGCCGGGCAGGGTGCAGGGCCTGCTGAAGGGTCAGGTGCAGGCCAGCCAGCTGCTGCAACTCGATCCGATACGGGCGTGGCGGATGGCGGCGGCCGAGCTGACCGCGCTAGGGCAGCGCACCAGCGTGCCGCAGTTCGCCAGGCAGGCGGGCAGGTTCAGGTTCAGCTGCGATGTGCTGGAGTCCTCGGTGCTGGCGCAGGCCAGGCAGGCCGCGAAAGCAGGGACGCTGGGACCGGTGGGATCGCTGGCCGGCCTCTATGACCTCGCGCCGGTGGATCAGCTGCTGCGCGCGGCCGGATTCGCCCCAGTGACTTGACCGGGGGCGCCCGTTACGTGGTCCCGCGCCCGCGGGCCAGTCGCCGGCAACCTCGCCCCGCTCGCGTATTGGCTAGCCAATATAAAAATGCATTCACTCTTTCCACTAAGTCCTTATTGAAGTTACAGCTCCTACCGTTTACAGGAGGATTGGCCATGGCGCTGCTGGACGGATTCCGCGGGCTGGCAGACGGTTACCGTGCGGGCACGGCGCGGCGGCGGCGGTGGCTGGCGGGTCGGCGGGTCGTGGCCGGGGTGATGGGGCCGGTGCTGGCGGCCAGTTCGTGGGTGGTGCCGGTGGCGGCGATCGGCGGCGTGATGGCCGGGGTTGCGGCGGTGGCGGTGGCCAAGGCGCCGACCGCGCACGCGCAGACCAGCCCGTCGGTGGCGGTGGTCCTGGTGAACGGGGAGACGACCGCGCCGGAGACGGCGCTGCTGCAAGCGGCCGGGTATACGATCACGCAGGTCACCCCGGCGACGCTGGCGGCGATGACCCAGTCGACGTTCGACTCGTATGCGGCGGTCGTTATCGGCGACTCGTCGACCAGCAGCTCGTGCTCGGCGACGGCGCCGTCGGCGTCCTCGCTGGGGTCGCAGTGGGAAGGCTGGGTGACCGGGAACGTCGCGGTGGTGGGCACCGCGCCAGCCCGGCCGGGCACGACCGGCGCGGACGCGCTGATCACCGACGCGGTCGGGTACGCCGCGCGGCAGCCCTCCTCGGGCAGCGTGACCGGTCTGTACTTGTCGCTGAACTGCGGGTACTCGACATCGCCGGCGGGCACGGCGGTGTCGCTGCTGGCCGGGGTGGACGGGATCGGCACGGCCGGGGTGAGCGTGAACGGGAGCCTGGCCTGCACCGACACCGGCACCGTGAACCCGTGGGAGGCCAGCAACGCGGGCACGTTCGGCGGGTTCACCGGCAGCGACCTGGGCACGGGCAGCACCGGGTTCCTGTCGCCGTCGTGCCCGGTGGAGGAGGCTTTCGATTCCTGGCCGGCCATGTTCACCCCGGTTGCCTACGACGCCGGATCGGACGCGAGCGCGAACTTCACCGCGTCGGACGGGGTGAGCGGGCAGCCTTACGTCCTGCTGGGCACGCCCCCAGCGTCGGCGGCCACAGATGCGCTGGCCCCCTCGGTCGGCGGGGAGGTGCCGGCGGGGGCGACCGACGGCGGCGGATCGAACCCGGCGGCGCGCGGGGTATCGCAGGCGACTGCCGCGGACCCGGTGAACACTGAGAACGGCGACTTCACTCAGTCCGACACCGACCTGTCAATCCCGACCTTCGGGCCGTCGCTGTCATTCGCCCGGACGTATGACGCGGATGTGGCCGAGCAGCAGGCGCAGGCGGGGACGCCAGGCCCGCTCGGTTACGGGTGGACCGATAACTGGGCGACGTCGGTGGCATCGGATAAGCCCGCGGCCGGGGACGCGTACATGATCGACGGTCTGGCCACCGATAACGGGCTGGGCGGCCCGGCTGCGGGCGCGGCGATCGCGGGCCCGTCGGCGGTGGTCAGCTCGGGCGGCAACACCTACATCGCCGACGCGGCGGCGAACCAGGTGATCGAGATCGCGGGGTCGACCGGGACGCAGTGGGGGATCTCCATGACCGCCGGCGACGCCTACGTGATCGTGGGCAGCCCGGACGGCGCGTCGGGGCTGCCGGCCAGCGGCACGGCGGCGTCCAAGTTCAGCTTGCGGGACCCGTCCGGGATCGCGGTCGACAACAACGGCGACGTGTTCATCGCCGACACCTACCACAA
This sequence comes from Streptosporangiaceae bacterium, assembly GCA_030040095.1. Taxonomy (GTDB): domain Bacteria; phylum Actinomycetota; class Actinomycetes; order Streptosporangiales; family Streptosporangiaceae; genus JASHPR01. The sequence goes on from JASHUI010000703.1 coordinate 4,216, forward strand.
CGTGATCCTGGAACTGGCCGCCTCCTCCGACCCGTGGGGCGCCGGGTACGGGGACATCCCGGCCACGGCCACCGCGGGAGACGTGTACTACGTGGCCGGCACGACCACCAAAGGCGACGGCAGCGATGGGGAGGCGGCCACCTCTTCGGACCTGAATCAGCCGGAGGGCGTGTTCATCGGCGGGAACGCGGGCGGCAACCTGTACATCGCCGATACCGGCAACAACCGGATCCAGATGGTCTCGCAGGTCAGCCAGACCAAGTGGGGCCAGTCGATGAGCCCGTACGACGTGTACACAGTGGCGGGCAGCAGCAGCGGCAAGTCCGGCGACTCCGGCGACAGCGGGGCGGCGACCTCCGCGCTGCTGAACGCCCCGGCCGACATCGCGATCGATACCGACGGGGACCTGATCATCGCCGACACCGGCAACAACCGGATCCAGGAAGAGGCCAAGAACGCCGGCGCCGAGTGGGGCAACAGCTCATCGTTCACCGCCAACGACATCTACACCGTCGCCGGCTCCTCGTCCGGGGCCAGCGGGTTGGGCGCGGACAATGAGAAGGCCACCTCTTCCGACCTGGACGCACCGGACGCGGTCGCCTCGTTCGGAACCGTCGGCGACGTTTTCATCGCCGATACCGGCAACAACCGGGTGCAGGAACTGGCAGCGTCCACGGGCACCACGGGCGGCCAGTCGATGACCGAGGGCGACATCTACACGATCGCCGGGTCGGCGTCGGGCACGGCGGGCGACTCCGGGAACGGCGGCACGGCCACCTCGGCGCTGCTGGACGGCCCGGAGGGCCTGTGGAACAGCGGGCAGACGGTCTACCTGGCCGACACCTACAACAACCAAGTCCGGGAGGCATCGGGCTCCTCGCCGTATGACATCACCGGCCTGGCCGGCGACGGGTACGACCTGACCGACGCCGGCGACGGCGGGCCGGCGACCGGCGCCGCGCTGTCCAATCCCGACGGGGTCACCGGCGACGCTGACGGCAACCTGTACATCGCCGACGAGGGCAACAACCGGGTCCAGGAGATCGCCGCCTCCAGCCACACCCAGTTCGGCATCGCCATGACCGCCGGCGACACCTACACCATCGCCGGCAGCGCGACCGGCGCCCTGGGCGGCTCGCCCAACGGCATCCCGGCCGCCAGCTCACTGCTGGACGTGCCGACCTCGGTGGCCGTCGACGGCAACGGCGACGTCTACATCGCCGACACCGACAACAACCGGATTGTGGAGGTCGCCGCCGCCGGCCACACCCAGTTCGGCATCGCCATGACCGCCGGCGACACCTACACCGTGGCGGGGTCGGCCACAGGCGCCGCCGGGGTCTCACCCAGCGGCACCGCGTCCACCTCCGCGCTGCTGGACGAGCCCTCCGGCATCGCGGTGGACAAGGCCGGGGACCTATTCATCGCCGACACCGTCAACTCCCGGATCGAGGAAGTCCCCGCCGCCTCCGGCACCCAGTACGGCATCACCATGACCGCCGGCGACATCTACACCATCGCCGGCAGCGCTACCGGTGGCTACGGCACCAGCGGGGACGGCGGACCGGGGACCTCGGCCCTGCTATCCGACCCGTTCGGCGTTTCGGTCGACGCAGTCGGCAACGTCTACATCGCCGACACCGTCAACAACCGCATCCAGGAGCTGGCCGCCACCACGCACACCCAGTTCGGCCAGTCCATGAAGGCCGGCGACATCTACACCATCGCCGGCAACTCCTCCGGCACCGCCGGGAACTCCGGCGACACCGGACCGGCCAGCTCCGCCCTGCTCGATGACCCCACCGACGTCGCCGCCGACACCGCCGGGGACATCTACGTCGCCGACGCGGACAACAACCAGGTCCGCGAGGTCGCCGCCGCCAACGGCACCCAGTGGTCCCAGCAGATGACCGCCGGCGACCTGTACACCATCGCCGGGTCCACCGCCGGCACCGCCGGGAACTCCGGCACCGGCGGGCCCGCCGCCTCCGCGCTGCTGGACATGCCCATAGACGTGGGCACCGACCCGGCCGGGGACGTGTTCATCCCCGACCAGGACTCCAGCTCCATCCTCGAAGCGGTGGCCACCTCCAGCCCGGCGTTCCCGGTCTACCCGGTCGGCGGGAACATCACCATCACTCAGCCCGGCGGCGCCCAGATCACCTTCTACCCCCAGACCAGCTCAGGCACCTGCACCTCCCCGCTGGTGACCGCGGGCGGGTACTGCGTGCTGCCGGTCAACCAGGGTGCCACCCTGACCAGCAGCACCAGCAACGACACCTATACGTTCGTGCCCTCGCCCGGCGCAGACGCCTACACATATTCCTGGGACGGGAACCTCATCTCCGACACCGACACCGCCGGGAACACCCTGACCATCACCTACGAATCTCCCGCGCCGGGCTCGGCCGTCACCGGCGACTCCAGCCAGGCCTGCCCCTCCACCGCGACCGCGTGCGAGACCATCACCTCCGCGTCCGGCCGGGCCCTGGTCCTCGGCTCCAACGCCTCCGGGCTGGTCACCTCGGTCACCGACCCGATGGGCCGCCAGTGGACCTACGCCTACAACTCCTCCGATCAGCTCACCTCGGCGACCGACCCGATGGGCAACGTCACCTCCTACACCTACGGCGCCGGCTCCAACGGGCCGCTGCAAGCCAACAACCTGCTCACCATCACCGAACCCAACGCCCAGCCCGGCGGCCCCGACGCCGGCGACGACATCGTCAACGTCTACAGCTCCTCCAATGAGGTCACCAGCCAGACCGACCCGATGGGCTGGAAGACGACCTTTAACTATTGCGTCAACGCCGCCTCCGGGGACTGCCTGGACTCCGCGACCGGCACCGGGTTCGTCACCGTCACCGAACCCGACGGCAACAACACCGTCTATGACTATGACCAGGGCAGCCTGGCCGCCCAGTCGGACTGGACCGGCGCGACCGGTGCCACGCTAACGTCGGAGAGCGACTCGGTCCCCGACACCGCCGCTCCCAGCAGCGCCAACCCGGCCGGCGGCAGCCTGCAAGACACGACCACCACTGACGGTGACGGCGAGACCAGCACCACCACGTACGACGCCGACGGAAACCCCACCTCTACGACGGCGCCGGACGGCGTCGGCACCCAGGACGGCACCGCCACTGACACCTACACCACCGCCCTGCAAGACGCCAGCTGCTCCAGCATTGACGAGGCGTCGTCGACAGATGATTGCGCGGACGGCGCATCGGCGCCGTCTCCGGTGGCGCCGGGCGGGGTGATCACCCTGCCATCCTCAGCGCCGCCCGAAGGCGTCACCTACAACCTGTACGACACCGACGGCAACGAGCTGTACAGCACAACAGGGGTCTACTCGCCCAGCGGCAGCTATGAGTACTCGCAGACCACCTACCAGCTGTTCAAGGGCAACTCCGTATCGCTGAACGGCACGGACATCACCTGCGCGTACATCCCGCCTTCGGCGTCGCTGCCGTGCGCGACCATCAACGCCGACGACGTCGTCACTCAGCTGGAATACGACTCGCAGGGGGATGTGATCTCCAGCTCGACCCCAGACGGGAACGGCTCTCAGCTGGCCACCACCACTGACACCTACAACGCCGACGGCGAGCAGCTGACCGAGGTAGCCCCGGACGGCAACGTCGCCGGCGCGAACGCGGGGAATTACGCCACCTCGACGGCTTATAACGCCGACGGCGAGGAGACCACCGTCACAGAAGGCGGCGGCGCTGGCTACACCGACGCGCCGCGCACGACGAGTTACAGCTACGACGCTGACGGCAACCGCACCGGCGTCATCGACAACCGCGGGTACACCACCACCACCACCTACAACGCCGACGACAAGCCCATCCTGGTCACCAACCCAGACGGCGACGCCACCCTCACCTGCTACGACGCCGCGGGAAACGTGGCCCAGACGGTGCCCGCGGTCGGCGTGGCGGCTGGCGGCCTGACGGCCGCCTCCTGCCCGACCGCCTATCCGGCTGGGTATACCGACCGGCTGGCCTCGGACGCGACCACCTATACCTACGACGCGCTGAATCAGCGGACGGAAATCACCGAGCCGGCGCCGGCTGGGCAAAGCGGCACCGTGACCATGACCAACACCTATGACGGCGCCGGGAACCTGGTCAGCGTCACCGCACCGGCAGTCAGCAATGGCGGGGCGGCGCAGGTCACGACCTATACCTATAACGATGCCGACGAGCTGGCGTCGGTGACGAGCGGGGCGGGAACGTCGGCCGCATCGACCGTGTCGTACTGCTATAACGCGGACGGCGACACCACCTCAGTGGTGTACGCCGACGGGAACACCGGCGGTGTCGCACCGTGCAACACCAACCCCGCCCACCCCGACATCGTGGACCCGACGGCCTACCCGACACAGGCGGGCTACCAGACCACCTACTCCTACGACTCGGCCGACGAGCTTGTGTCGACTACCACTCCGGCTACGGCCGCGGCTCCGTCCGGTGCCACCACGACCGCGACCTATGACCCGGACGGGAACCAGCTGACGTCGACCGACCCCGATGGCGTGACGACGACGTGGACCTACACTCCGCTGGCCAACCAGGCCACGGTTACCTACTCCGGGTCGTCGGCCCACTCGGTTACCTACTCCTACGACGCCGACGGTCAGCTCACGTCTATGACCGACGGCACCGGCACTTCCACCTACGGCTACGACTCGTTCGGCGAGCTGACCTCCGCGCAGAATGGCGCCGGGCAGACCGTCGGCTATGCCTATAACGCCGACGGCGACGCCACTGGCATTACCTACCCGCTGCCCGCCTCCGCCACCTGGGCCACCACCGACACCGTCACCTACGGGTACGACAACGCCGACCGGCTCACGTCGGTTATGGACTTCAACGGCCACCAGGTCGCCATTGGCAACACCGCCGACGGCCTGCCCGACTCTGTCGGCCTGGGCTCGTCGGGCGACACGATCGCCACCACGTACGCCACTGACGATGACCCGTCGGAGATCACGCTCAAGAACTCCGCATCGACTCTGCAGTCCTTCAGCTACGCCGACGCCCCGGCCGGGAACGTCCTGACCGAGACCGACACGCCCTCGTCGTCGAATTCCCCGGCCGTCTACACCTATGACGCCAAGGGCGAGGTCACCTCGATGAGCCCCGGCATCGCGTCCGCGCTGGACTACAGCTTCGACCCCTCCGGCAACCTCACCACCCTCCCCGGCGGCGCCTCCGGAACCTACAACGACGCCGGAGAGCTGACCTCCCAGACCCTGTCCGGCACGACCACCAGCTACACCTACAACGCCGACGGCGAGCAGCTATCGGCAACACAGGGCTCCACTACCAAGTCGTCGGCAACCTGGACCGGAGCGGGGCAGCTTGCCACCTACAGCAACGCCGCCGCCGACATGACCGCTGCCAGCTACAACGGCAACGGCCTGCGCGCTTCCACCACCATCACCCCGGCCGGCGGATCCGCCGCCACCCAGGGATACGTGTGGAACACCCTCCCATCCACGCCGCAGCTGCTCATGGACGGCACCAACGCCTACATCTACGCCGGCTCCAGAGTCCCCGCCGAGCAGGTGAGCCTGTCCGCCGGCACCATCACCTACCTGATCGCCGACCTCCTCGGGTCGGTCCGCGGCACCGTCAGCTCCTCCGGCACGCTGACCGGCACGACCAGCTACGACGCTTGGGGCAACCCGCTCATCGCCGGCGGGCTCACCGCCACCACCCCATTCGGCTGGGCTGGCGGCTACACCGACCCCGACGGCCTGATCTACCTCATCAACCGCTATTACAACCCCCAGCTCGGCCAGTTCACCTCGGTCGACCCTGACCTCGCCCAGACGCTCGCCCCCTACGCCTATGGGAGCGGCAACCCGGTCCTGCTCACCGACCCGACCGGGATGAGCAACAAGGGCTGGTGGGACTATTGCGATGATGACCCGATCGGTGACTCACCCACGCTCGAGCTCTACTTTGACTACTCCGCGGACCTGACGAATAAGATGGAGGCGCTGCGTGTCGACGTCGATCAAGGCAAGATCAGGGCCACAACCGGAGCTTTCATTAATGCTCTTGTGGACGCAATGGCGATCTACGTGGGCGGCAAGACGGCAGGGATAATAGCGAGCGCAGTCACCGGGCTCATCTCGATTCTTGCGCTGAATTGGAAGAGTTTCGCCGGTATCCTCTACCGCCTCTGGCACTCATGGCGCAGGCCAAAGGCGGGGAAAGATGGTTTCTACGCCGCAGTGTGGGAAGACGAGGGTACGTACCCGATCCAATACAAGTGGAACGGAACCACTCCCAGGAGTTGCCCGTCAGAACGCCCGGGCTGCGGCTCGCCGGGAGAGGAGTACTGGGAGTCATGACGGCTGAACTGCGACCCGGGATGATCACGACGCGGACACGCGGCGCGAACAGGCGCGACTTGCCGCCATAGCCGGGATCAACATGCTGTCGCGCTGGGGGTCGCCGGGGGCGTAGAGGGCGCCGTGTCCAGGCACCGGGCCAAGGTACTGCGCAGACAAGTACCCGCCGGGCGCGCCGCTGACTGAAATGTCGCACCGGCAACGTGATCCCGCGGACGCCATGGCGCGTCGTGAGTCGAGTTCCCCGCGACAATGAGATGCAAGGGCCGCGGCGGGCGGCCCCTACCCAGATGGTGACCATGAGTACGTTCACGAGCATCTTGACTGGCGTTGGCATAGGGCTGGCCACCTCGGTCATGGCCTGGTTCTTAACGCTCGTCTTCCTGGCCCCCAGGGTACGGGTCGAGGAATTGCGGCCACCAGATGCGGCCACGACCTGGCCCGCATATCAGTTCCGCGTCGTCAGCCGCCGTCGGCGACGTGATCTCATCGACGTCGAGGTCCACTGCGACCTTCGCGTCCCGCATCACGCAGTTCAGGAGAACGTACTCAAACTGCAGGCGTCTAGCACCTCATTCCCTTTCGTGCCGGCTGGCTGGCAGCGCGAGATAACAGTTTCGATGGATCCAGGGTCACTGACCGATTTTGGCCAGACCCAGTTGGCGAAGCGGCTCGATGAGCTAACGCCAAAGAAGGCACTCACTGACATTTCATCGCTACGCGACATCTTCCGGCTAATCCCAGGATCCCGGATCGAGATCGTCGTCTTCGCTAGCGACCCGTTGAGCGGGGCGCGGCGCGCAAGCCGAGCCTCGCTGATCCCAGGGCCATAGTGCGTACCAGGGCGCTCCCGTACAGCTTGGCTGACTGATCATGCTGGTCGGCATAGCGGCGCCAGGCCGCGCTGAACGCGGCTGTGCGGAGTATGAGCTGCTGAGGGCCGTGAGGATCGCGCGGCGCGGCTCGGTGCACATCGTCCGTTCTCGGAGCGGGCACCCGCGATAACCAAACCCGTGCCCGCGCGGTCTTACAGGCATGAGGACCTTACGTTTCCCGGGCCGCCCGCGCCGGTGGCTGCTGCTAGGCGCGGCGGCTGTCGTGGCGGCGGCGGTCACGGCCGTGGTGGTGACCACGGTCACGCCCGCCGTCGGCGCGACCGGCATCCCCGCGTTCTACGTGACGATCAATGACGGCGCACCGCACGCCGCCGCGCCACAGGTCGAGGT
>JASHUI010000704.1:0-4943 GCA_030040095.1 Streptosporangiaceae bacterium
GCGGCCAGGTGCCGGCACGTCAGCGGCGGGTGGTTCGACGAGGAGGCCGAGGTCTGGGACGCGGCCGGCCAGCTTGTGGCCCAGAGCCGTCAGCTCGCCCGGGTCGGCCGCAGCAGCCGCCGCCGCGAGGGCCAGCGGCGCTAGGGCACGCTCCTGATCCGCCATACCAGAATCGAGCCGAGGAACGCCACGATCGCGGTGCCGGCGAACAGCGTCGGGTAGCCGCCCAGCGACACCAGGGGCGCGGCGATCAGGGCGCCGATCGCCGATGGGCAGACGATCGCGATGTTGATCACGCCGAGATCCTTGGCCCGGTCCCGGGCGGCGGGAAGCACCTGGGTGATCAGCGCCTGGTCGACGGCCAGGTAGGCGCCGAAACCGATGCCGAACAGGACCGCGGCGCCGATCGCCGCGTTCCAGGTCTCCACGAACGTGAGCAGCAGCGCCGCGGCGGCGATCAGCGTGCCGGACACGGTGACGATCATCTTCCTGCGGCCCACGCGGTCGGAGATCATTCCGCCGACGATCGCGGTGACCACCACGCCGGCCGTGTAGATCACGATCAGGATCAGCAGCCCGTCCGCCGCGGTCTGGCCAGGGAACAGCCGGGAGTAGTGGATCTTGTCCCGCAGGAAGTACAGCAGGTACAGGGTGCCCATCGCGATCGCCAGGGACACCAGGAACCGGGTGATCCAGGCCCAGGCGAAGTCGGGGTAGTCCCGCGGGCTGATCCAGTATGAGCGGCCCAGCTGCCGCCACGAGAGCGGCTCGCGGTGCTCCGATCCGAGCGGGTGGTCCGGGGTCAGCAGCACGAACGGGAGCACGGACAGGGCCAGCAGCCCCGCCAGCACCAGGTAGCCGCTGGTCTGGCCGGTGAACACCGCCACCACCAGCAGCGTGCCCACCACCAGGCCGAGGGCCTGCGGCATGCCCACCCAGCCGGCCACCGTGGCCCGCTGCCGGACCGGGACGTGGTCGGGGATGGCGGCGCTGAGGCTGGCGTACTCGCCGTTCTGGAACGCGCTGAACAGCATCCACAGCACCGTGACGCCGAGCACGGAGGCCTGCTGGGACATAACCGCCAGGGATACGGCCCCGAGCAGTGCCATGCTCAGCGTCCAGCGATGCCGGCGTCCGGTCAGGCGTCCCAGCGCATACCGGTGCGTGGTGCGGTCGGACAGCGCCCCGGCCAGCGGGGTGGCCAAGCCGGACGCGATCGCGCCGAAGCCGGTGACCACGGCCAGCGCGACGATCTTGTGGCGCGGGGTGATGTGCTGCAGTTGCAGCGGCAGCAGCACCTGCAGCGGCGTGTAGGAGGCCATCCACATGCCCAGGCTGGCCAGGCCGAGACCGGCGATCCAGCCCTGGCGCACGTGCACGGTCGGCTCGGCCAGGGCACGGGGCGTCGTCTTCCCGTGATCGGTGGTCTGTTCGGCCATCGCGCCCTCCTGCCTGCTGCGGCCCTGCACGGATCATGCCGTGTTCGCGACGATATTGGTAGTGGCGCCATCGGGGCGGCCCGCGCGTTCCGCGTAGCCTAAGCCCCGTGCGGATCACGATCGTGGGGTGCTCCGGCAGCTTCCCCGGGCCGGACGGCCCGGCCTCCTGCTACCTGGTCGAGGCCGACGGCTTCCGCCTGCTGATGGACCTGGGCAGCGGCGGGCTCGGGGCCACGGCGCGGTACGCAGACCTCGACGAGATCGACGCGGTGTGCCTGAGCCACCTGCACGCCGACCACTGCCTGGACGTGTGCGGCTTCAGCGTGGCGCGCGTCTACCATCCCGGCGGCCGCAGGCCCCGGATACCGGTCTACGCCCCGGCCCAGGCACAGGTGCGGCTCGGCCGCGCCCTGGAGGCCGATCCGGCGGCAGCGGATGCGGCGGGCGAGAGCCCGCGGGACCGGATCACCGACGCGTTCGACTTCGTGGCCGTCACCGCCGGGACCATCGAGATCGGGCCGCTGCGGGTCACCGCCGATCGGATGAACCACCCGGTGGAGACGTACGGCTTCCGCCTGGAGCACGGGGGCCGGTCGCTGGTCTACTCGGCCGACACCGGGCCGACCGAGGCGCTGATCCGCCTGGCGCGCGACGCCGACGTGCTGCTCAGCGAGGCCTCGTTCGTCGAGCCCGGCGACGGCGCGGCGACCGCGCTGCCCGAGAACCTGCACCTCAGCGCGCGGCAGGCGGCCCAGCACGCCGCGGCCGCGGGGGTCGGCCAGCTCGTGCTGACCCACCTGGTGCCGTGGAACGACCGGGACCAAACGCTGGACGAGGCCGGCCGGGCGTTCGACGGCCCGCTGACCCTGGCCGCGCCCGGGCTGGGATTCGTGCTCGACTAACTCCGGAAAAGGCGTGGTAGCGGCCTAAACTCCTCTCCTATGCGCGTACTCGTCACCGGCGGCGCCGGCTTCATCGGCTCACACCTGACTGACGCGTTCCTGGCTAGGGGGGACGAGGTACTGGTGGTCGACGACCTCTCCCGCGGCCGCGACGCCCGCCTGGACGACCAGGCCATCCTGCACAAGCTGAGCATCACCGCCGCCGGCCAGCTGGCCGGGCTGGTCCGGCGGACCAGGCCCGAGCTGATCTGCCACCTGGCCGCCCAGATCGACGTCCGGGTCTCGGTGGCGGCGCCCGCCGACGACGCGCAGACCAACGCGGTGGGGACCGTCAACGTCCTCGAGGCGGCGCGCGCGGCGGACGCCCGGGTGCTGTTCTGCTCCACCGGGGGCGCCCTCTACGGCCGGGATGCGCCGATCCCGTCGCTGGAGGACGTGCTGCCGCTGCCCGAGTCGCCGTACGGCGTGGCCAAGTACTGCGCGGAGCAGTACGTGAGCCTGTACAACCGGCTGCACGGGTGCAGGCACACGATCCTGCGGCTGGCCAACGTGTACGGTCCGCGGCAGGACCCGGCCGGGGAGTCCGGGGTGATCCCGATCTTCTGCGGGCGGGTGCTGGCCGGGGAGCGGCCGGTCATCTACGGGGACGGAACCCAGACCCGCGACTACGTCCACGTGAGCGACGCCGTGGCGGCGTTCCTGGCCGCCGCCGACCATGGCCGGCCGGGCATCTGGAACATCGGGACCGGGGTCGAGGTCAGCGTGCTCGACCTGGCCCGCCTGATCGCCGGGGCGGCCGACTGCGAGGTCGACCCGGTGTTCGCCCCGGCGCGCCCCGGTGAGCTGCAGCGCAGCGCGCTGGCCGCCGATAAGGCCCGGCGCGACCTGGGCTGGCGGCCGGCCGTCCCGCTGGCCGACGGCGTGCGCGAGGTGTACCACTGGATCGGGGCCGGGGCGCCCGACCGGGCCACCCACTTACAGGTGCCGGTACGCTGGCCCGCATGTCCCGACCGGACGGGCGCGGCCCGGAACAGCTACGTGAGGTTAAGATCACCAGGGGATGGCTCGACCACGCCGAGGGATCGGTGCTGGTCGAGTTCGGCGCGACCCGCGTGCTGTGCGCGGCCAGCGTCTCGGAGGAGCTGCCGCGATGGCGCCGCGGCAGCGGCCTGGGCTGGGTCACGGCCGAGTACGCGATGCTGCCGCGGGCCACGAACACGCGCGGCGACCGGGAGTCGGTCAAGGGCAAGCTCGGCGGGCGGACCATGGAGATCTCCCGCCTGGTCGGCCGGTCGCTGCGGGCCTGCGTGGACCCCAAGGCGCTGGGCGACAACACGATCATCGTGGACTGCGACGTGCTGCAGGCCGACGGCGGCACCCGCACCGCCGCGATCACCGGCGGGTACGTCGCGCTGGCCGACGCGATCTCCTGGCTGCGCGGCCGCAAGCGCACCAAGGGCGACCCGCTGGTCGGCTCGGTGGCCGCGGTCAGCGTGGGGATCGTCGACGGGCAGCCCCGGCTGGACCTGTGCTACGAGGAGGACGTCGCGGCCGAGACCGACATGAACGTGGTCTGCACCGGCGACGGCAGCTTCGTCGAGATCCAGGGCACGGCCGAGCGCGAGCCGTTCGGCCGCGAGCTGCTCGACGAGCTGCTGCGGCTCGCCGTGGCCGGCTGCCGGGAGCTGACCGGGATCCAGCGCCGCGCGCTGTCCCAGACATGAGTTCTGAACGCGCCGGCTCCTCCCCATCGGGCCGGCCGAGACTCGTCCTGGCCACGGCCAACCCCGGCAAGCTAGTCGAGCTGGAGCGGATCCTGGCCGTCGAGCACGTATGGGTGGAGCTGGCCGGTCTCGGCGAGTTCCCCGGGGCGCCGGACGTGGCCGAGACCGGTGCCACGTTCGCCGAGAACGCGCTGCTGAAGGCGCGGGCGGTGGCGAAGTTCACCGGCCTGCCCTCGGTGGCCGACGACTCCGGCCTGTGCGTGGACGCCCTGAACGGGATGCCCGGCGTGCTGTCGGCCCGCTGGTCCGGCGGGCACGGGGACGACGAGGCCAACCTGCGGCTGCTGCTGGCCCAGACCGCCGACGTGCCGGACGACCGGCGCGGCGCGCACTTCTTCTGCACGGCGGCCCTGGTGCTGCCGTCCGGGCCGGAGCACCTCAGCGAGGGCGCGCTCTACGGCAGGCTGATCCGCGAGCCACGGGGCAGCAACGGGTTCGGCTACGACCCGATCTTCGTCCCGGACTCGTCGGAGCTGACCACGGCGCAGATGAGCCCGGAGGCGAAGGACGCGATCAGCCACCGGGGGCGCGCGCTGCGCGCGCTGGCCCCGGTGATCGCGGCCGCTCTGGGGTGACCGGCCCGTCGCTCAGCTGCTCGCGCTGGCGGTGCCGAGCGAGCTGGCCGGCACGACCATCACCTGGCTCGGGGCGGGCAGGGCGATGTGCAGCGGTTGGTTGACGGACGAGATGTTCATGCTCTGGTCCACGGTCTCGCCCATGACCGTCTCAACCTCGGTGATCATGCGTACCTGGTGGCTGGCGTCGATCCAGACGTTGAACGTGACGGCGCCGGTGATCAGGCTCAGCATGGGCGCGGC
>JASHUI010000705.1:0-3762 GCA_030040095.1 Streptosporangiaceae bacterium
GGCTCCACATCAGGTAGACCAGCATCATCAGGCCGAACATGATGGCGTCGCCGCCGACCCACATCACCGCGCCGCCGGTGTGCAGGTCCGAAACGGGCGGCGGCGCCCACGCCGGCCGGGGCCCCGTCGGGACCCCCGGCGTGCCCGCCGAACCGTAGCCGAGCAGCAGCCCGGTGAACGTGTCCACCGGCATCACCAGCACCAGGATCACGAATCGCACCGGGTACGTGAGCCGCCATCGGATCGGCTCCCGGCCGAGTATGGGCAGGAAGAACAGGTAGCCGATGATCAGGAAGAGCGCGTGCTCGGCGTTGTGCCACGCCCGGTTGGTCTCCACCAGGCTGGCCAGGCCGGTCAGGTGCGCGCCCATGACCGCGATCGCGTAGGCCAGGCAGCCGAAGACCGGCCAGGTCAGGAAGCTGGTCACCCGGGACCGCACGGCCCGCTTGGCCCAGGTGTGCAGCGGGTTCCGGCTCGCGTGCAGCAGCAGCGTCACCGGCTGGCCGAAGATGAGCAGCGGCGGGGCGACCATGATCAGCATCAGGTGCTGCACCATGTGGTCCCAGAACAACAGGTTCTCGTAGGTGCCGATGCCGCTCTCGGTGGCCAGCACGACGACGGCCAGCCCGCCCAGGAACATCCCGGTCCGCCAGGCGGGCCAGGGCCGCGCGGGGTGCCGCCGGGCGACCCGCACCACGCCCCAGAGGTACAGCGCGGCGAAGATCACGACAACGCCGGTGACGATCGGGGCGAACTGCCAGTCCGTGACCGCCGCCTGCCAGCCGAACGGGCGCAGCATGGGGACCTCCTCCGCTCGCGAGCCTACTCACCCGCGAGCGGCGCCGGCTCTCGGACCGCCCGCTGCGATCCTGGTCACCGGCGCGGGCCAGCCGCGGCGGGCGCGCCCGCCGCGGTCCCCGCTATCGTGTCTGCGGGAGGGTTCGCCTAGTGGCCGATGGCGGCAGTCTTGAAAACTGCTAGGGCGTTGACGCGTCCTCGTGGGTTCGAATCCCACACCCTCCGCCCGCCGGCCTCCGCACACGACAACGGGGAGGATTCTCAGTGAATATCACTGAGAATCCTCCCCGCTCCTGCCGAACTAGGGATTAACGGTGAGGGTCTCCGTGTCCGACGACGGACTCGCGTAATCGTCGCCCGCGTAGGCGGCCAGGATCGTCACCGTCCCGGAGGTCGCCGGAGTGTAGGCGCAGGTCGCGACGTTGTCCGGCCCGTCGGTGGGGTCGGTCACCGCCACGCCGACGCACCCGGGGATGTCGACCCCGCCGATCGAGAACGTCACCAGGTCCGGGCCGCCATCGGCGTCGCCGAGGGCGTCGCCCGGCTCGTCGGTCACGGTCGCGGTCAGCGTCACCGGGTCGCCCTCGGTGGCGGGCGACGGGTTGAACGTGAGCGTGGTCGTGGTGATGTCGTTGGTGATCAGCTTGTGCTCGCCGGTCGACACCGACCCGTCCCAGTTGCCGGCACCCGAGTACGTGGCCTCAAACAGGAGGAATCCCCACGTGCCGACCGCGGGCGTGACATTGCATTGAGCGTTGCCGTCGACCAGCGTGGTCGTGCACTCCACGTTGGCCGGGATGGTCCCCATGAGGTTGGTGGGCGCGAACGTGACGGTCCCCCCGGTCGGGGTCGTGCCGTTCGCGGCGGTCACCGTGGCGGTCAGCGTCTCCGTGACGCCGGCGTTCTCCCGCACCCAGACATCGAGGGGCGGGTTGGTCACGGTGGTCGTCGTCGCGACCGGCCCGGGCGGCGGAGGAGGAGGCGGCGGAGGCGGAGGCGTGGTCACGGGCTTGGGCTTGATCTTTATGGAGGTCGTGCCCGACGACGCATCGTGCCGCGCGTCCCCCGAGTACACGCCGAGCACGGTCTTCGTGGCCGGGTCGGCGAACTTCGCGTCGCAGGACGTCTTCCCCCCGGACAGCGTCCCGTGGCAGAGCTTCCGCTTGCCGACCCAGAACGTCACGGTCCCGGTCGGGGTACGCCGCCCTCCCGTCACGCTGGCCGACAGCTTGATGTTCGTGTGCGCGTAACCCGTGGCCGGTGCCGACACGACGGTCTTGGTCGTGTGCTTGACCACCTGCGGTGCGGCGGTGGCCGCACCCGCCGGCAGGGCCCACGCGGCGCAGGCTGCCGCGGCCAGCGCCGTCACCGACGCTGCTTTGACCGCGCGCAGCGGCCGGTTCGGTCTCATGCTCGGTTCCTCCCTCAGTCCACCACCCCAGTGCGCTGCGCGCACACGGCGAACTGGGGCCCGGGCGCGCGCTTCGTCAGTAGGACGTCATGGGCAACGCCCGGGATTACACGATCTTGCGAACTAATGAACCGACACAGACTTCAAAACAGCAGAAGTAACGCTACGTCACTCATCATCGGACAAACGTCCGGCCACCCCGGTCCCGGCCGGGCCGTTCTCGTCGGCCGGGCCGGCCAGGGAAGCGCCGACGGCGCCGGACGGCCCGGTAATGCCGGCCGCGACCCGGACCGCGACGTCGTGGACGGTCTCCGCGAGCAGCCCCGCGGCCTGGCGTAGCTGGTACTGCCGCTCGATGTCCTCCTCGCCCTCGGCCTCCTCGGCGAACGCCTCGGCCAGCCGGTTGATCAGGCTCTCGGCGGTCGGCCACTGGCCCACCGCCTTGCGGGCCTGCGGGGTCACCTTGTGCACGTACCAGAACGTGGGATCGCCGCCGGTTTCGGTCTTGCGGAAGTCCAGGTAGGTCGGGTCCAGGGCGTCCAGCGACCGGGCCACGTCGGCCAGGTCGAGCCCGGTCTGCCCGGCGATGTCGCTGACCGTGACCATGTAGCTCTGCTCCAGCAGGGTCACGACCGCGTTGAGTACCGGTATGTCCCGGACTCCCCACGTGTCTTCCACTGTCTCCGCCTTACCGGTCTTCGACCCTGTTTCCGCCGATCGCTTCACCGCCCAGGCTATGCACGGCCGGCGAGGGCCGCGAGAGGCGGCTCAGTGCCGTCGCGGCCCCGGGGCCGACTTCCTGGCCAGGCAGGTGGCCCGCTGCGCTGTGGAAAGCGCCAGCATCATAACGGCCAGGCTGGCGACGTCGATGGCGCCCGCGTGAAATAGCCCGGGCGCCGAGCCTTCGGCCACGACCCAGCAGCACGCGCCGGCCAGGAACACGGCCATGGCCGCGGCCGCGCCGCTGGCCAGCCAGGCCTCGTAGCGCAGCACCCGCGGGGACAGGTCAAGCCGGCGTACCAGTCCGGCGACCCCCGCGACCGCCACGGCCAGCGCCACCGGGCTGACCGCCATCCAGGCGATCTCCGCCGCCGGGAACGCCGCCAGCGCCGCGGGGTGCGCCCAGTACGACGAGACCGACAGCGTGCCCGCCCAGCCGAACGCGGCCACGCCCGCGGGGAGGAACCCGTGCGGGAGCACCGGATGAGCACCGGTGCCCGGCCAGGCGTTCTGGAAGTGGCGGCTGCCGGCCACCACGAGACCAAAGCCGGTCAGGGCACACAGGGCGCAGCGGCGGACGGAGCGTTCCGAACGGCTCTTAATGGCACGGGCCGCGGCCCAGGTCAGCGGGATCGCCGCCAGGACCGCGAGCGCCCCGAGGAACGCCACGGCCGCCGACATCGCCACCAGCGCGGCGGTGGCGGCGCCGGCGCCCGGCGACGCCCACTCCCAGCCGATCACCAGCTGCGCCCACATCGCGACGCCGACGATCAGGAACGCGGCCAGGGAGCACGCGGCGGTGGCCAGGCCGGCCCGGGCCTGCTGCGACGGTT
>JASHUI010000006.1:0-7854 GCA_030040095.1 Streptosporangiaceae bacterium
CCCCGTCCTGGTCGTCCCGATCCCGTACGACCAGTTCACCCAGGCCATGCGCTGGCAGGCGTCGACCGGCGCGCCGGGCACGCTGATCGGCGGGTTCTTCCTCGGGCCGGACCAGGACGGCACGACCAAGGTCAGCCCGGGGCCTGCCACGGCCGACGCCCTGGACCTGGACCCGCTGTGGGCCGGGCGGCGGCCCATCGCCTACCGGTCACCGGCCCAGATCGGGGCCGACGTCCGGTCCTGGCGGCCGGCCGCGGTCGTCGAGGTGCTCCGGCGGCACTCGCGGGTGCAGCAGATCCTGACCCGGCTGTTCGGGAGCCCGAGCTTCCGCAGCGGCCAGGTACTGGTGTGGCGCCGGTAGCGCGGCCGCCTACGAGCCGTTCAGGTGCCGGAAGGCTCTCCCGCACACCTCGGTGATGATCGCGACCCCGTCGGCCCGCAGCACATCGGCGTGCCGGTCGATGTCCGGCACGTGCAGGCCCGCCGCCCGGCCCGCCTCGAGCCCGGCGAGCAGCGCGGCCTTGCTCAGCGCCCGCAACGGGACGTGCCGGGGCATGGCCTCGGGCATGAACGGCGGCAGCGGCAGCGGGATCGCGTCCGGCCAGTCCTCCGGCGGCCGCGGGGTGGTCAGGGACAACACCGGGGCGATGTCCCTGGCCATCGCGTCGCGCGCGGTGAGCGCAGGGCCGAGGTCCCAGCGGCCGCGCAGGGTGCGCATGACCGAGGTGTGGCGGTACTCGTCGGTTATCACGGTCCGCTCCGGGATCCAGGCCGAGATCGCGATGGCCGGCACGCGCACGCCCGACCTGTCGAAGCGGAAGCCGAACTGGCCGGCCGGGGCGGACGGCACCGGAGGCGGGGCCGGCGGCGGCGGGACGTGATCGTAGGTGCCGCCGTGCTCGTCGAAGCTGACCATCAGCATCGTGTTGTAGGCGTTCGACCCGCCCGGCGTGGCCGACGAGCGGACCGCGCCGTAGATCTTGGCCAGCAGCGCCTCGCCGCCGAGCAGGGACGACGGCGGGTCGAAAGCCACGCCAGGGTAGAGGGTATCGAAGGCGGGGTGCATGTCGTTGTGCCCGTACAGCAGGTTGGGCTCGATGAACGAGTACGTCGGAAGCCGGCCGCGGTCCGCGTCCTCGAGAAACTGGTCGGTGGTAAAGAAGTTCGAGTCGAAGCGGTCCAGCAGCCGCCGCGCGTGGATCAAGCCGGTCAGCGAGATGTGGCTCGGCGGGTCGCAGTAGACACGCCAGGTCAGGCCGCGCGACTCCAGCCGCTCGAAGATGGTCTCGGCGTTGTTGTGCACCGGGAAGGAACTGGGCGGCGACACGTTGACCACGTAGCCGGACGAGGTGCCGGCGTGCAAGAAGGACCGGTTGGCGAACGTCTGCGACGGCACCTCACAGAACCAGTGATCGAACGTGGCGAAGCCCCGGGCCAGCGCCGACAAGACCGGCATCTGCGCTGGGGTGTACCCGGTCATGATCTGGGCGTACTCGTCGTACCCTGGCTCCTTGCTGGTCTCGGCCGTCACCGCGCTGATGTAGTCGGCCACGAACCCGTCCATCGTGGGCGCGCGGCCGGGACCGGGCGCGTTATACGGCGGGGCCATGTCCGCGGGCCGGCGACCGCGGTTGCCCGGCGGATCGATGATCCCGAACAGCTGGGTGTTGACGTGCTGATATTCCTCGCCGGGATCGGGGGACGGAGTGTTCATCCCGTCCGCCACCCCGTACGCCACGATCCTGCGGTCGGCGCCGTCGCCGGCCCAGGCCGGGATCGGATTGCTGAACTCGCGGTTGGTCACACCCTCGAACGAGGCGACCTCGCCCGGCTGGTACAGGCGGCCGAGCAGGTTGTCGAACGAGCGGTTCTCGAACATGACCACGACCACGTGGTCGATCGCGTTGCCCCGGTCCGGGCGTGACATAGGCGGCCCTCCGTTCTGGCCTGCGTGCGGCAGGGGTGCGGCCCGCGGATTGCCCCGATCTTGCCAGAGCCGTGATGCGGAACAGCGGTCTTCGCGACGCGGCCGGTGCGGTCGACCCGCGAGCCGTCAGTTCGTCAAGCGGCGGCCACGGCCCGCGAGCTACCGCGCGGCAAGTGAGCCAGCCCGCGATCGCGGAGACCAAACCACAGCGCGACGGTCTGATTTACTTAGTCTCCGTGCTAGCTTGCCGCGATTTACGGAGTCGGCTCGGCCGGCCGACGGCACGCGGATTCACGATCGCGGCGGCGGCCATAGCGGTCGTCGTATCGGCGTCGCCAGTTGCTCTGGCCGCTTCAGCTGCCCCGCCCATTCCGGCCCCCTCAGCCACCCCCGCCCCGGCTACTCCGGCTGTCTCGACCGCAGCCCCGGCGGTGCAGGTCAGCGGCGGTGAGCTGGCGACCGCCGGAACCGGTCGCGTGCTCTGGAGCAAGGACCCGTACGTCGCACGCCCGATGGGCAGCATCACCAAGGTCATGACCGCGCTGGTCGTACTCAGAGCCGACACCCTGGGCCAGAAGATCCAGGTCTCCAGTGCCGCCGTCCAGTACGTGGAGTCCACCGGCGCCAGCAACGCCGGCCTGATCGCCGGTGACGTGCTGACGACCCGGCAGTTGCTCGAGGCCCTGCTGCTGCCGTCCGGGTGCGACGCGGCTTACCTGCTCGCTACCGAGTACGGCCCGGGGAGGCCCGCATTCATCAGGAAGATGAACGCGATGGCCCGGGCAATGGGGCTGGCCTCAACTCACTTCTCGAGCTTTGACGGCATGCCGTTCCCGACGGAGTACTCGACCTATTCATCGCCCGCTGACCTGATAAGACTCGGCAAGCAGGCGATGAGCAATTCAATCTTCCGCGGCATCGTGGCCCAGCGTAGTTACTACCTGCCTGCCACCGCCCAGCACCATGCGTACCTGTGGCATACCACCAACGGCCTGATCGGGACCTATCCGGGCGCGATCGGGATCAAGACCGGCAACACCGTCGCCGCTGGTTACTGCCTGCTGTTCGAGGCACGCCGGAACGGGCGCACCCTCATCGGCGTGGTCCTGCACGCCGATCCGAGCAGCGGCGGCCTGGCCTCGGCCGAGACCGCCGCCGAGCAACTGCTGAACTGGGGTTTCCGTCAGGTGTAGCGCCCGCGTCCTCCCGCGGTCAGGTGCAGCGCCGACGTCCTCCCGCGGTCAGTCTCGTCGACCCTCTGTTGTCGACCCTCTGCCCGCCCTTCGCGTCGCAGGCCCTTTCGCCGAACCGAGCCCCAAGCCCCCGCGCATGCCACCGACTCCTTGATCATTTCGACTTTTCACGGATTTGGTGTGAACATTTCGCCCATATCACCCCGCAAACCCAACGAAACCAATGAGAAGTCGCGACGATCTTGATGCCCGGTGACGATGAGTGAGCGGCGGTGACGACGGGCGACCTAAAGGGCGCGACGATCTCGCATTCGGTGACGATGAGTGAGTGGCGGTGACGACGGGCGACTAACCGGGGGCGCGGAACACCGGCAGGGGGCGCCGACGCCCGCAACCCGCCGCGGGGGCGCGGGCAACCCGCCGAGCACGGCCCGCCACGCGGACGCGGGCAACCCGCCGGCGACGCTGGGCAACCGCAACCGCCGCGCGAACGGGGCAACCGGCCGGAACGGCCTGTCTTGTCAGTGGCCTGGGTTACTGTCGACAGGTGTTCGAATCGCTTCACCCTGCGGTGCGTACCTGGTTCGAGCGGCGGTTCCCGGCCGGGCCGACCGCGCCCCAGGCCGAGGGCTGGCGAGAGATCGCGGCCGGCCGCCATACCCTGATCGCCGCGCCGACCGGGTCTGGAAAGACGCTGGCCGCGTTCCTGATGTGCATAGACCGGATCTACCGGGCGCACGAGGCGGGCGAGGATATCGGCCCGGGGCCTCAGGTCGTGTACGTCTCGCCGCTCAAGGCGCTGGCGGTGGACATCCACCTGAACCTCGAGCGCCCGCTGGCCGAGATCGCCGAGACCGCGGCCGAGCTCGGGCTGAGCGCGCCCAGCATCCGGGTGGCGGTGCGGACCGGCGACACCGCCGCCAACGAGCGCGCGGCGATGCTGAAGAACCCGCCGGACTTCCTGATCACCACCCCGGAATCGCTGTACTTGCTGGTGACCTCGGAGCGTGGCCGCACGATGGTGGCGGCCACCAGGACCGTCATCGTCGACGAGATTCACTCGGTAGCCGGGAACAAGCGCGGCTCGCACCTCGCCCTCACCCTGGAGCGGCTGGAGCACCTCGCCTCGGAGGGACACGCCCAGCCGCTGCAGCGGATCGGCCTGTCGGCCACCCAGCGACCGGTCGAGACGGTGGCGCGGCTGCTGGTCGGCGCGGGCGACGGCCGGTCCAACCCCGACGGCTCGCCGCGCTGCGCGATCGTCGACACGGGGCACCGCCGCGACCTCGACCTGGCCCTGGAACTGCCCGGCGACGAGCTCGGCGCGGTCGCATCGGCCGAGCAGATGGCCGAGATCCTGGACCTGATCGCGGGGCACGTGCAGCGGCACCGGACCACGCTGGTGTTCGTGAACACCCGGCGCATGGCCGAGCGGGTCGCGCACCAGCTAGGGGAGCGGCTTGGCGACGGCCAGGTCGCCGCGCATCACGGCAGCCTCTCGAAGGACCGGCGACAGCGGGTCGAGTCCCGGCTGCGCAGCGGCGACCTCCAGGCCCTGGTCGCGACCGCCTCCCTGGAGCTGGGCATCGACATCGGCCCGGTGGAGCTTGTCTGCCAGATCGGGTCGCCGCGCAGCTTCGCCACGTTCCTGCAGCGGGTGGGCCGCTCGAACCACACGCGCACCGGCACGCCGTCCGGCCGGCTGTACCCGACGTCGCGAGACGAACTGGTGGAGTGCGCGGCCCTGCTGCGCGGCGTGCGCGCGGGCCGGCTCGACGCCCTGCTGGTGCCGGACGGGCCGCTGGACATCCTGGCCCAGCAGACGGTGGCCGAGTGCGCGGCCGCGGACTGGGCCGAGGACGAGCTGCTGGCCATGATGCGGCGGGCGGCCCCGTTCGAGGGGCTGTCCCGGGAGGACTTCGACCAGGTGGCCGAGCTGGTCTCGGAGGGAATCCGCACCGGCCGCGGCCGAAGGGCCGCCTACCTGCACCGCGATCAGGTGACCGGCCGGTTGCGCGGCAGGCGCGGGGCCAGGATCGCCGCGCTCACCTCGGGCGGGGCCATTCCGGAACTCGGCGATTACCGCGTGCTGGCCGAGCCCGACGGCACCCTGGTCGGCACCGTCAACGAGGACTGGGCCATCGAGTCCATGGCGGGCGACGTGTTCCTGCTCGGCACCCACTCCTGGCGGATCCGCCGGGTCGAGCCGGGCGTGGTCCGGGTCGTCGACGCGGAGGGCGCGCCGCCCTCCATCCCGTTCTGGCTGGGCGAGGCCCCTGGCCGCACCCGGGAGCTGTCCGAGGAGGTGTGCGCGCTGCGCGAGGCGGTGGCCGAGCGCTGTGCGGCCCCCGTCCAGGCCACGCCGGACGGCCAGGGCACGCCGGACGGCCCGGCCAACGCCAACGCCAACGCTGTCGCCTGGCTGCGCGCCGAGTGCGGGATCGGCGACGCCGCGGCCGAGACGATCGCGGCTTACCTCGGCGCGGGCCTGGCCCAGCTCGGCGTCCTGCCCACCATGGACACGATCGTGCTGGAGCGGTTCTTCGACGACGCCGGCGGGATGCAGCTGGTCGGGCACTCGCCGTTCGGGGCCCGGCTGAACCGGGCGCTCGGCCTGGCGCTGCGCAAGCGGTTCTGCGTCACGTTCGACTTCGAGCTGCAGGCGGCGGCCAGCGACGACGCGATACTGCTCTCCCTCGGGCCGCAACACAGCTTCCCGCTGGAACGGGTGCCCAAGTTCCTGGCCTCGGCGACCGTGGAGGGCGTGGTCCGCCAGGCGGTGCTGACCTCGCCCATGTTCGCCGCCCGCTGGCGGTGGAACCTGAACCGCTCCCTCGCGGTACTGCGGATGCGGGGCGGCAAGAAGAACCCGCCGGCCATCCAGCGGATGGAGGCCGATGACCTGATGGCAGCGGTGTTCCCGACGCTGGCCGCCTGTCAGGAGAACGTCGCCCCGGGCCCGCTGGAGATCCCCGACCATGTGCTCGTCCGGCAGACGCTGGAGGACTGCCTGCGCGAGGCGATGGACATCGACGGGCTGAAGGAGCTGATCAGCGGCATCGAGTCCGGCCGCGTCGCGGTGGTCGTGCGGGACACCACCGAGCCCTCGGTGCTCGCGCACGAGATCCTCAACGGCCGGCCGTTCACCTTCCTGGACGACGCCCCGCTCGAGGAGCGCCGCAGCCGCGCGGTGCAGCTGCCCCGCGGCCTGCCCGTGGCCGCCAGCGAGCTCGGCCGACTCGACGCGGCCGCGATCGAGCGAGTGGCCGCGCAGGTCCGTCCCGAGCCCAGGGATGCCGACGAGCTGCACGACCTGTTGATGACGGTCATTACGCTCCGTCCGCATGCCGACTGGCAACCGATGTTCGACGACCTGGTGCGCGGCCGCCGCGCCGCCGCTGTCTGCGGTCCGGCCGGCGAGCTGTGGTGCGCCGTGGAACGCCGCCCGGCCGTCGAGGTGCTGTTCCCCGACGCGGCGATCGTGCCGGACCACCCGTGCCCGGTGTCCTCGTCCGGCGAGCCGCCGGACGAGGACACCGCCGCGGCCGATGTGCTCCGCGGCCACCTGGACTGCCGCGGCCCGTCCACCCCGGCCGACCTGGCTCAGGCCACCGGGCTCGGACAGACGCTGGTGGTCCGGGCTTTGGCCAGGCTCGAGGACGAGGGCTTCGCCATAAGGGGCCGGTTCACCGTGCCCGGGGGGCCGGCCGAATCAGGCACGGTGGAGTTCTGCGCCCGGCGCCTGCTGGCCCGGATCCACTCCTACACCAGGCAGCGGCAGCGGGCCGAGATCGAGCCGGTCAGCGCCCGCGACTTCATGCGCTTCCTGCTGCGCTGGCAGCACGTGCAGCCCGGCACCAAGCGCGAGGGCCGGTTCGGCGTGCTGGCCGTCATCGAGCAGCTGCAGGGCTTCGAGCTGGCCGCCGGTGCCTGGGAGAACGCCGTGCTCGCCAGCCGGGTGGAGGGCTACCGCCGCGAGTGGCTCGACGAGCTGTGCCTGTCCGGACAGGTCACCTGGGGACGCCTGTCGGTCCGCGACGCCCAGCCCGACCCGGCCCCGCGGCGCAGCGGGATAACCCCGTCCCGGGCCACCCCGATCACGCTGATGATCCGGGACGACCTGCCGTGGCTGCTGGCGGCGGCCCGGGGTGCGGCGTGTCCTGCTGCGCCCGGCCCTGGCCGGACCCGTGACGTGCTCGACGCGCTGGCCGCGCGCGGCGCGCTGTTCCAGACCGACCTGGCGGTGGCGACGGGGCGGCTGCCGGGCGAGATCGAGGACGCGCTGTGGGACGGCGTGGCCAGGGGGCTGCTCACCGCCGACGGCTTCCGGGCCGTGCGGTCCCTGTTTGCGCAGCGCTCGCTGGCCCAGACCGCGCTCGGACGGCACCGGCTGCGCCGCGGCAGCCAGCTCGCCTCGCGGACGGCGGGCCGGTGGTCACTGCTGCCCTCGCCGATGCCGGACTGTGACCCGGACGAACTGGCCGAGGCCGTCGCGGAGCAGCTGGCCGTCCGGTGGGGCGTGGTGTTCCGGGACCTGATGGCCCGGGAGAACATCGCGGTGCCCTGGCGGGAGGTGCTGTGGGCGTTCCGCCGGATGGAGGCGCGGGGGACGGTGGCCGGCGGGCGGTTCGTCAACGGGTTCAGCGGTGAGCAGTTCGCGCACCCGGACGCGGTGGTCATGCTCCGCGAGATCAGGAAGCGGCCGCGGGACGGCGAGACCGTCAGCCTGTCGGC
>JASHUI010000706.1:0-3052 GCA_030040095.1 Streptosporangiaceae bacterium
GTGGCGGCGGCCCTGTTCGGCCTCCTGCCGCGGTCCTGCGTGGCGGGCGGGTGGGCGGTGCTGGGCCTGGCGACGGTGATCGTGCTGCTCGGGCCGACGCTGCGGCTGGCCCAGTGGGTCCAGGACATCTCCCCGTTCACCCACGTGCCCAAGCTGCCCGGCGGGCCGGGCAGCCCGGTCCCGCTGGCCTGGCTGGCGCTGATCGCGGTGGCGCTGGTCGCGGCGGGCCTGGCGGGCCTGCGGCGCCGAGACTTCGGCTGACCGGTGTCCGGGCCGCGCTGGGCGGCGGAAGCGTCGGATAGGCCGAGAACGGGAAGTTCGCCGCGCGGCGTGTCGTTAGTGAAACACGGGGCAACGACCAGGCGGGCAGGAGACCGCCCGCAGGTAGTTAGTTGTAGACCAGCAAATGAAGTAGGGGATACTGGAGGTCATGGGCCAGGCCGACCTCAGCCGCCGTCGGCGCATGCTCGTGCTGGCGATCTGCTGCATGAGCCTGTTCATCGTCGGCATCGACGCCACGATCGTCAACGTCGCGCTGCCCTCGATCCAGCGCCAGCTGCACGCCCCGGTCTCCGGCCTGCAGTGGACGGTGGACGCCTACACGATCGTGGTGGCCAGCTTCCTGATGCTCTCCGGCTCCACCGCCGACCGGGTCGGGCGGCGCCGGACGTTCCAGGCCGGCCTCGGCCTGTTCACCCTCGGCTCCCTGCTGTGCAGCCTGGCGCCCGGCCTGGGCTGGCTGGTCGCGTTCCGGATGCTGCAGGCGCTCGGCGGGTCCATGCTCAACCCGGTGGCGATGTCGATCATCACGAACACCTTCACCGAACCGGCCGAACGGGCCCGCGCCATCGGCCTGTGGGGCAGTGTCTTCGGCATGAGCATGGCGCTCGGCCCGATCGCCGGCGGGGCACTGGTCGCCGTGGTCGGCTGGCGCGGGATCTTCTGGGTGAACATCCCGGTCGGCGTGGCCGCGATCATCCTGACCGCGCTGTTCGTGCCCGAGTCCCGGGCCGCCACGGCGCGCCGGGTGGACCCCGTCGGCCAGACCCTGATCGTGCTGCTGCTGGCCTCGCTCACCTACGGGATCATCGAGGGCCCGAACGCCGGCTGGTCCTCGCCCCGCATCCTGGGCTGCTTCGGGCTGGCCGCCGCGGCGCTCCTCGCCCTGATCAGCTACGAGCCGCGACGCCGTGAGCCGCTGCTCGACCTGAGGTTCTTCCGCAGCGCCCCGTTCTCGGGCGCGACGCTGATCGCGGTGTGCGCGTTCGCCGCGCTGGGCGGCTTCCTGTTCCTCAACACCCTGTACCTGCAGGACGAGCGCGGGTTCTCGGCCCTGCACGCCGGCCTGTACACGCTGCCGATGGCGGCGATGACCGTGCTGCTCGCGCCGCTATCCGGCCGGATCGTCGCGGCCAGGGGACCGCGGCTGCCGCTGGTGCTGGCCGGGATCGCCACCACCGCGGGCGCGCTCATGCTGACCCGGCTGACCCCGGCCACCCCGGCCGGCTACCTGCTGGCCAGCTACGTGGTCTTCGGCATCGGGGGCGGCCTGGTGAACGCGCCGATCACCAACACGGCCGTGTCGGGCATGCCCAGGTCCCAGGCCGGGGTGGCCGCCGGGATCGCGTCCACCAGCCGGCAGGTCGGCTCCGCCCTCGGCGTCGCGGTGGCCGGGTCGGCCGTGCTCTCGGCCCTGCACGGGCCGCTGCGGCTGGGATTCGCCGACGCCAGCCACGTGGGCTGGTGGATCATCACCGGGTGCGGCGTGGCGATCCTGCTGCTCGGCCTGGCCAGCAGCGGCCGCTGGGCCCGCCGCACCGCGGAACACACCGCCGCCACGCTCATGCCGTCCGGCGGCCTGGTGCCGGTCCCCACCTCATCACGCTGACCCGATCACGCTGACCCGATCACGCTGACCCGCGGGTCACCCCTGCTCGCCGGACGACGACACGATCGCGAACACCGCTCCCTGGTCGTCGGCCAGCACCGCCATCCGGCCGTACGGGGTATCCCAGGCCGGCCGGACCACGCCGCCGCCGAGCTCGACCGCCCGCGCCACCGCGGCATCGACGTCCGCGACGCCGAAGTACGTGGCCCAGTTCGCCGGAACCTCCCGCGGGACCCCGGGATCGAGCTCGCCGATGCCGCCCACGGGCCGGCCGTCCAGGTCGATGGTGGCGTAGCTGAACCCCGCCGAGCTCATGTCGCCGTAGTCGTAGCCGAACACGGCGTGGTAGAACGCCCTGTTGCCGTCGAAATCGCGGCTCATGTTCTCGTTCCAGGCCAGCGAGCCCGGCTGGTTGGCCAGCTGGACGCCGCTGTGCCCGCGGGCCTGCCAGACGCCGAAGACCGCGCCGGCGGGGTCGGTGGCCACCGCCATCCGGCCCTCATCCATGACGTCCATCGGCTCCATGAGCACCTGGCCGCCAGCCCTCTTGATCTTGCTCACGGTGTCGTCGGCGTCATCGGAGGCGAGGTAGGTGGTCCAGGCCGGCGGCGTCGCGGCCGGGCCCATCTTCGGCCCGATGCCCGCGACCGGCCTGCCGTCCAGCTCGCACAGGCTGTACCCGCCGGCCTCGGGCGGCCCCTCCTCGATCTCCCAGCCGAACAGGCCGCCGTAGAAGGCCCACGCCCGGCCGATGTCGCCAACTCCGAGATCCACCCAGCATGGTGTGCCGGCCGGCCAGGCGGTGTTGCGAGTAACCATGGACTCCCCCCACGGATCTCATGTTTTAGTGACGTCTCGCTTACGAAGCGTATACCAGTGAGATCGCCCCATCGCCGGATTGCCTGATCCCGCAGAGCCATTACGCCCCGGCCCGGGGCGGGACTGGCCCGCCGCCGGCGCCATAGCCCGCGGCGGTGGCGTGCCGCCCTGCGCGCATCTGTGCCAAGCTCGGGGTGGGCGGCCGCCGGGCCGGCCGGACGGCGACCCGAGGGGCGAGGATGAGCCAGCAGCCGACGACGAGCGGGCAGGACGGCGAGGGCGAGACCAGGACCGCGATGACCGCCTGGGACGCCATCAGGTCCCGCCGCAACGTGCGCGCCTACG
>JASHUI010000707.1:0-8245 GCA_030040095.1 Streptosporangiaceae bacterium
CCCTCCGGCCGGGTCGAGCCGCCCGCGTCGCCCGGGCAGTCTGGGCCGCCCAGGCGGTCGGCGTCGGGAGAATCGTCCGCGTCGGCCGGACCGTCCGCGTCGGCCGAACCGTCCGCATCGGTCAGCCCGCCGACGATGTCCAGGCGACCCGAGGCCGCCGACCCGGTCTCGCGGACGGCCGCAACGGCCGGGTCAGCCGAGCCGCCGTCATCCGACGCGGCCATGTCGCCGTCGGCGAAGGAAGCTCCCGACGTCGCGGGCAGCTCGCCATCCGGCGGCGCTGGCGGGGCTCCGGGCACGTCCCGGCCGGACGGCGGGAAGCCGACCGGGGGTAAGGTCACCGAGGTCACCGTCGTCCCGGGGATAACCAGGTACCACCGCAGCGGGTGCATCCTGATCCGCTTCCTCGGCGCCGAGGACCTCGAGACCATGACGATCGCCGCAGCCGAGGAGACCGGCCACGTCCCGTGCAAGGCCTGCCGCCCGGAACAGGACCTAGCCGACGACTAACCGGCCGGGCTAATCGCCAGCCGACCCGGGCTAATCGCCAGCTGGCCCGGGATTACGGCACGTCAGCCGAGATTCGGACACGCTCCTTGGCTCAGCCAGCCTGACCGAAACCCGGACGGGTTCGGAACCAGCCCGCCCGACCCTCTCTCCGCCATGCGCAATCCGGTCATAACACTATAAACGGGTGAACCGCGGCCGCCTTCCGGCGCGGGCCCAATAGGGTCGACGGACCGTCGCTGCTTCTCCTGCGACATCGACGGTCCGTCCACGCTAATACCCGCCTGTCCGGAACCCGGCTCTGCGCCCCGGGGCCGCCGCGCCCGGCTGTCTACAGGCGGCGGAGCCAGAACACCAGGCCCAGGTCGGCGTCGACGTGCTCGCGTGCCTCCGGGTCCGGCCCCTCGTCGGGACGCGGTCCGTAGTCGGTGGCCAGGACCTCGGCGCTGATCAACGCGCCGTGCTCGGTCAGCGCGGCGGCCAGCTCGGGATCCGCCGCGCTCCAGCGCAACGAGATCCGGTCGCTGACGTCCAGGCCATCGCCCTTGCGCGCATCCTGAACCAGCCGGACGACCTCGCGGGCGAGACCCTCACGGCGCAGCTCCGGCGTGATCGCGATCTCCAGCGCGACGGTCTCGCCGCCGCCGGATGCCACCGCCCAGCCGGTGCGCGGAACCTGGGTCACGATCACGTCGTCCGAGCCGAGGCTGACCGGCGCCCCGTCGACGATGACCGAAGTCTTGCCTACGGACCGCAGCTCGGCGGCCAGCGTGGCCGCGTCCGCCGCCTCGATCGCCTTGGCCACCGCCGGCGTCCCCTTGCCGAACCGCCCGCCCAGCGCGCGGTAGTTCGGCTTCACGGTGTAGTCGACAAGGTCCTCGCCAACGGTGGCGAGGGTGTCCAGCCCGTGCACGTTGAGCTCGTCGGCGACCTGGGCTCGCAGGTCGGCGGGCAGGTCGGCGAAGCCCGGCGCGCCAATGAGCGCGCGCGCCAGCGGCTGGCGAACCCGCACCACGGCGGCCGAGCGGGCCGAGCGGCCCAGCTCGACCAGACGCCGGGCCAGCGCCATCTGGCCGGAGAGCCGCTCGTCGATGAGTGCCGCGTCCGCGACGGGCCAGGACGCCAGGTGCACCGACTCGGGGGCGTTGTCGGCGCGCAGCACGCCCCACACATAGTCGGTCAGGAACGGGGTGATCGGGGCCATCACCCGGGTCAGCGTCTCCAGGCACTCGTGCAGCGTGGCGAAGGCCGCGGCGCCGTCCGCGGTGCCCGGCCCCTCCCAGAACCGGCGCCTGGACCGGCGGACGTACCAGTTCGACATGTCGTCGATGAACGTGGCGATCCGGCGGCCCGCGCCGGCGGAATCGAACCCCTCCAGCGCGCTGGTGACGTCCCGCACCAGTGAATGCAGCTCGCTGAGCAACCACCGGTCGAGCACCGGCCGGGCGGCCGGAGGCGGAGCCTGCGCCACCCGCTCGGCCACCGGAGTCCCGCCCTGGCCGGCGGCCGCGGCGTTGGCGTACAGCACCAGGAAGGACACCGTGTTCCAGTAGGTGAGCAGGATCTTGCGGACGATCTCCTCGAGCGTGGCGTGCCCCACCCGCCGGGTCGCCCACGGCGAGCCCGACGCCGCGAAGAACCACCGCAGCGCGTCCGCGCCGTGCGCGTCCATCAGCGGGATCGGCTCCAGGACGTTGCCGAGGTGCTTGCTCATCTTGCGGCCCTGCTCGTCGATCACCAGGCCAAGGCAGACGACGTTCTCGTAGGACGACCGGCCGAACACCAGCGTGCTGACCGCCATGAGCGAGTAGAACCAGCCCCGGGTCTGGTCGATCGCCTCGCAGATGAACTGCGCGGGGAAGGAGCGCTCGAACGCCGCCTCGTCGCGCAGCGGGGCCCCGTGCCGCGCGAACGGCATCGACCCCGAGTCGTACCAGGCGTCGATCACCTCGGGCACCCGGCGCGCCTGGCCGCCGCACTGACCGCAGGTGATCAGCACCTCGTCCACATACGGCCGGTGCGGGTCGAGTTCGGTCAGGTCGCGGCCGGCCAGTTCGGACAGCTCGGCCAGCGAGCCCACGCAGGTCACGTGCTGCTGCGGGCACACCCACAGCGGCAACGGGGTGCCCCAGTACCTGGTCCGGGACAGGGCCCAGTCCACGTTGTTGCGCAGCCACTCGCCGTATCTGCCGTGCTTGATCGTCGGCGGCTGCCAGTTGGTCTTCTCGTTCTCGGCCAGCAACTCGCCCTTGACCGCGGTGGTGCGGATGAACCAGGACGGCAGGGCGTAGTAGATCAGCGGCGTATGGCATCGCCAGCAGTGCGGGTAGCTGTGCTCGTGCAGCTCAGACCGGAAGAGCAGGCCCCGGGCGTCGAGGTCGCGCACCAGCGTCGGGTCGGCGTCCTTGAAGAACATCCCGCCGACCAGCGGCACGCTGTCCTCGAAATGGCCGTCACCCCGGATCGGGTTGACGACCGGCAGGCCGTGCGCGCGTCCGGTTTCCATGTCGTCCGCGCCGAACGCGGGGGCCAGATGCACCAGCCCGGTCCCGTCTTCGGTGGTCACGAAGCTTCCGGTCACCACCCGGTGCGCGTCGGGGATGTGCACCAGGTCGAACGGCCGCCGGTAGGCGGCCCCGGCCAGCTCGGAGCCGGGGACCCGGGCGGCGATGTGCCAGCCCTCGCCGAGCACCCACGCGAACAGGGACTCGGCCACGATCACCCGGTCGTCGGCGCCGGCCTTGCGGGCGATCACGTACGTCTCGTCGGGGTGGACGGCGACCGCGGTGTTGGAGACCAGCGTCCACGGCGTGGTCGTCCAGACCAGCAGGTCGGCGCCCTCCAGCTGCGGGTTCGCACCCTCGGGGACGGACAGCACGGGGAACCGGACGGTGACCGACGGATCGGAAACCGTCCGGTACACGTCCGGCTGGCCCATCTCGTGGTCGGAGAGCGGGGTTTCGCAGCGCGGGCAGTACGGGCTGATCCGGTAGTCGCGGACGAGCAGGCCCTTGTCGAAGATGACCTTCAGCGACCACCAGACCGACTCGATATAGTCCGAGTCCATGGTGCGGTAGGCGTGCCGCAGGTCGACCCAGTAGCCCATCCGCTCGGTGAGCGCCTCGAACGCGTCCACGTGCCGCAGCACGGACTCCCGGCAGCGGGCGTTGAACTCGGCGATCCCGTACTCCTCGATCTCCTTCTTCCCGGACACGCCAAGCTCCTGCTCCACGGCCACCTCGACCGGCAGCCCGTGGCAGTCCCAGCCGCCCTGCCGCGGCACGTGGAAGCCCTGCATGGTCTTGAACCGGGGAAAGAGGTCCTTGAACACCCGGGCCTCGACGTGGTGCACGCCCGGCATGCCGTTCGCCGTCGGCGGGCCCTCGTAAAACGTCCACGGCCTCCCGGCCGACGTCTGGTCGAGCGACCTGTTGAAGAGCTGGCCCGCCCGCCAGCGCTCCAGCACCTCGTGCTCGATCGCGGGCAGGTCGAACGCGGCTGGCAGCTCGGGAAACGGCAGCTTCGCGGCGGACGGGCCGACGGAGAACTGATCATCAGGGCGCGGCATCGTGGGCGGCCTCTCGCGGGTTGACGCGCCGTCCAGACCGGGTATCCCGGCCGGCCGACGCGGCTTCGCGGAGGGACGAGGCTCGCCGGCGGCGGCCCCGCGGTACCACCCTCCTTGGCCGCGACCGGTTGCCTGCCGGCCCGGTGCCGCGACCCTCTCGGTTTGTCTGCTGCCGGTTCTACTAGGCCCTGCCCGGCCGGACCCGGGCCGGCGGGATGCCGTTCTTCCGGCGGCTCCGGGGTGATCTGGTCCGCTGCGCGTATCCCCGGGCTCGCACCATCCCCGGTCGCTCCTGGCCGCCGCAGCGGCAGCTGTCCCCTTCAGCGCCGTGCAGAAAGCCAGGATAGCCGATGCCCGGCCGGGCCGCTCCGGGCCGCTCCGGCCGGCGCCGCGACCCGGGGCGCGCCCGAGCGCGCCGAATCTTCCCACGTTATCGGCGGCGTGTTTGCGATGGCCCCCGGTCACCACTTATCCTCTCGTGACTGCTCGCAACGAAGATCGTTACCTAGGTGCACCGAGGGAGGCCGTAGATGACCGCTGCCGCGCGTTCAGGCGCTGCCGCGCTTCCGGTGCGGCCGGGGGAGCGGCGCTGGACCGAAGCCGAGCTCGCCAAGGTGCGCGATAAACTCGCCGTCGAGGCCGCGGAACTCCGGGCGGACATCGAGCGGGCGGAGTCGGACATCGCCTCCCGGCTCGGCGACGCGGTCGGAGACGCCGGGGATGATCAGGCAGATGTGGGAGCGAAGGCCTACGAACGGGAGCATGAGCTCGCACTCACTCATAACGCCCGCGAGCTTTTGGCCCAGACCGAGCGGGCCCTGGCCCGGATAGATGCGGGTACCTACGGCACCTGCGAATCGTGCGGCGAGGCGATCGGCAAGGCGCGGCTGCAGGCCTTTCCGCGGGCGGTCCTGTGCGTGTCCTGCAAGCAGCGCGAGGAGCGCCGCTGACGGGCGGCCCGGCCGGCGGGCCTGACCACCCGGACCAGCCCGCCGCGCCGCGGTCGGCAGCACCCCGGGTCCGGATTTTGATCTGTGTCGCCGTGGCTGTGCTGGCGGCCGACGTCGTCTCGAAGGCGATCGTGGTGGCGACGCTGTCGGATCGCAGCCCGATCCGGCTGCTCGGCGGGCTGCTCACGCTCCGCGAGGACCGCAACCCCGGGGCGGCCTTCAGCATTGGCACGTCGATGACCATCGTGTTCACCGCGATCGCCGTCGGCGTGATCATCTTCATCGTCCGCTCGGCCCGCCGGATCTACAGCGTTCCCTGGGCGGTGGCGCTGGGGCTGCTGCTCGGCGGGGCGATGGGCAACCTGACCGACCGGATCTTCCGGTCCCCGGGGCCGCTGCGCGGCTGGGTCGTGGACTGGATCCAGGTGCCGCACTGGCCGGTGTTCAACCTGGCCGACTCGGCGATCGTCTGCGGCGGCGTGCTCATGGTGCTGCTCGCCACCCGCGGGCACCGGCTGGACGGCACGGTCGAGGCCGCCCGGTCGCGTCCGGACCCTGTGTCGGCCCGGCCGGACCAGCCCCGGCAGGAACCTCGCTCGGACGGCGGCTGATGGCCGCCCCCGGCCAGCAGCGCCGGGTCCCGGTTCCCGAGGGCCTGGACGGCGAGCGCCTGGACGCGGCGCTGGCCCGGCTCTTCGGCCTGTCCCGGGCCCGGGCCGCCGAGCTGATCGGCGACGGCTCGGTCCTGGTCGGCGGGCGCCCCGCCGCCAAGTCGGAGCGAGTGCCGGCCGGGGAATGGCTGGACGTGACGCTGCCGCCGCCGCCGGCCGCGCAGCCGCGGCCGGAGCCCGTGCCCGGCCTGGTCGTGGTGTATGAGGACGACGACATCGTGGTGGTGGACAAGCCGCCGGGCGTGGCCGCGCACCCGACCCCGGGCTGGACCGGGCCGACCGTGCTGCAGGGCCTGCTGGCCGCCGGTCATACGATCGCGACCAGCGGCGCGGCCGAACGCCAGGGGATCGTGCACCGGCTGGACGCCACCACCTCCGGGCTCATGGTCCTGGCCAAGAGCGAGCGGGCCTACAGCCTGCTCAAGCGCGCCTTCCGTGACCGTGAGGTCGACAAGATATATAACGCCCTGGTCCAAGGCCACCCGGATCCCCTTCGCGGCACGGTGGACGCGCCGATCGGCCGGCACCCGTCCGGGGATGGCAGGTTCGCGGTCGTCGCCGGCGGTCGTCCGTCGGTGACCCACTACGACACCCTGGAGGCGTTCCGGGCGGCCAGTCTCACCGAGATCAACCTGGAAACCGGGCGCACCCACCAGATCAGGGTGCATATGGCCGCGATCCGGCACCCCTGCGTCGGCGACCGCCTGTACGGCGCCGACCCGGTGCTGGCCGCGCACCTCGGCCTGACCCGGCAGTGGCTGCACGCGGTCCGGCTGGGATTCGCCCACCCCGCGGACGGGCGCAGGATCGAGTTCGCGAGTGAATACCCGGAGGACCTCGCGCACGCGCTCGCGGTGCTACGCGCCGAGTCATGAGCCCGCGCCGCTCATGAACGGCGCCGCATGATGAACAGGCGCCCGCATAGTGAACAGGCACCACATCATAAACACGCGCCCCACCATGAACAGGCACCGCATCATGAACAGGCGCCGGATCATGAACTTTCGTTACGCTACGCCTTGTGCCTGAAATGGACCGCGAACAGGTGATCCGCCTGCTGCTCGACGACGACAGGCTGCGGGTCTTCGTTCGGGCCGGCCGCATCGACACGATGCCGGCCCGGCAGGTCAAGCGGCGGTTGCTGCTCGACGCCGTGGCCCAGGCCTTCGAGCCGGGCGTCCGCTACCCAGAACGCTCGGTGAGCTCTTTCCTGGCCACGATCCACGACGACCACGCGGCGCTGCGCAGGTACCTGGTCGACGAAGGGTTCCTGTCCCGGGACCACGGCGAGTACTGGCGCAGCGCCGGGACGGTGCAGGTGGCGCCTCCGCCGGACGAGCCGTAACCTCCGGCGCGGCGGCCAGCGCTGGCTCAGCCCGCGCTGGCCCGGGATTCCAGGCCGGCCTGACGCAGCTGGCCCAGAGTCCAGCCTCGGCCCGCCTCATCCAGGGGCCGGGTCGCGGCGCTGAAGATCTCCGCGGCGCGCCGGTAGGACATTCGCGCCCGCCCGGTGACCGGGCAGACGTCGCCCGGCACGGCGTCGGCCGGGGCCCGCCGTTCGGTCAGGAACACCGGGCCGCACGGCCGGCCGGCCAGCAGCCAGCCGAGCAGTTCTCCGGTGCTGTCGCGCCAGCGGATCCAGGCCCGCCGCCCGCTCGGCGAGGTGCCGATCGGCGCGCCCCGTCCGGCCAGGTCCAGGCGGCCGGCGTCGAGGCCGAGCACGTCGTCGACGTGCGCGGCGGAATCGTAGATGACGCGCCACAACGCCTGCTCGCGCAGCGCGGTCCTGGCCCGGAAGAGCTGGCCGACTTGTGCGCTGGTGAGCGCGGGCACCGGGGCAGCCCGCCCGGACAGGTGACGCAGCCCGGCGGTTGGGTCGCCGGTGATCCAGCCCTGGTCCTGCCACCAGCCAACCGCGCTGCGCAACGCGGACAGCTCGCGGTTGACCGTGCGCGGGTCGGTCGCGGTCGCCCGGTCGGCCAGCGCGGCGGCCAGCCGGAGCCCGGCGTCCTCGTCGTCCAGGAGCAGCAGCGGCACGACAGGCGGCACGGCCCCGCGGCGCCCGGTGCCCTGGGGCGGTCGTCGCCCGACCAGGGCCCAGGTCCAGCCGGTCAGAGAGATCCGGTAGACCCGCCGGGAGGCGGCGCCGAGCGACGCCTCGGCCAGGTAGCGGTCGACCGCCACCGCGTATTCCACCGGCGCGGGCTCCGGCTCCGGTCCCGGAGCCTGCCCGAGCCGCATGGCGACCACGGCCTGGTCGGGAGGGTGCACCCGTGGGCGCATGACGGGCCTCCGTCCGCAGTTTTCGGCATGTTCAGCTTAACCCCATTGCCGGGCGCATTTACTGCGGGAAATATTTGCCGCGGTAAGAATTCAGGTCGTCGCGCTGGCGCCAATTGAACGAAGGCATTGTGGCACGGTGAAGGTGTGTCGCAATCGGATATTCGGCATGCCATTAATCGCGGTAAATCCTTAGCGCCGGATGCGGGGGCTGGGTGCGTGGCGGGGGGCTGGGTGCGTGGCGGGGCTGGGTGGGTGGCGGCTGGGGT
>JASHUI010000708.1:0-5696 GCA_030040095.1 Streptosporangiaceae bacterium
GTCGGTGCCTGCACGGCCTGCGGGCGCTGTCGCGCCGAGGCGCCGGGGGCGGTGAGCGCCAGCGGCGAATTCGAGCTCGCCGCCACCGCCCGGGCGTACTTGATCAAGCGGATCCCGCTGGCCGGGAGGCCGGCATGACGAGTCACGGCAGCACCGAACAGAGCGTTGCGGAACGCTCCGAAGAGCTGCGGCGCACCGTGACCCGGCTGTTCGGCCGCAGCCTGCACATCCGCACCCTGGACACCGGCTCCTGTGCGGCGTGCGAGCAGGAGATCCGGCTGCTGGCCGCGCCGCACTACGACCTGCAGCGGCTCGGCTTCTTCTTCACCCCCGCGCCGCGCCACGCCGACCTGCTCATGGTGACCGGGCCGATGGTCCGGGCGTTCGAGACTGCCGCGGGTAAGACCTACGACGCGATACCGGACCCCAAGGTCGTAGTGGCCACCGGGGCGTGCGCGCTCGGCGGCGTGTACCAGCCGGACCCGTTCACCCACGGTGGCGTCGGCGGCACGTTCCCGGTGGACGTCTGGATCCCCGGCTGCCCGCCCAGCCCGCTGGCGCTGCTGCAGGGCCTGCTGGTCGCGGTCGGCAGGCTCGCCGACAAGGTGAAAGACCTTGACTTCGCCCTGAACGGGACGCCCCGGTGAACCCGCTTCCGGTCATGGCCGGTGCGGCAGCCGCGTGGGGGCTGGCCGCGCTGATCGCCCTGAGCTGCGGGTCCGCCAGGGCGGGCATCCGGGTCTGCTGCGCGGTGTCCGGGCTCGGCGGCGCCGCCGCGCTGGCGGGCGGGGTGTCCTCGCTGCTGTCCGGGAACAGCCGGATGGTCACGGCCGGCGGCTCGGTCGTGGTCGGCACGTTGCAGCTGCAGGCCACCAGCCTGGCCGGGGTGTTCGTGGCGCTGCTCGGCCTGATCGCGGTGGCGATCGCGGCGTACGCGCCCCGCTACCACGAGCCCGGACGAGC
Organism: Streptosporangiaceae bacterium; assembly: GCA_030040095.1. Taxonomy (GTDB): domain Bacteria; phylum Actinomycetota; class Actinomycetes; order Streptosporangiales; family Streptosporangiaceae; genus JASHPR01. The sequence continues at coordinate 964 of JASHUI010000708.1, forward strand.
CACCGGCCTGTACCTCGGTGCGTACAATCTCGCCCTGCTGGCCAGCCTGGTCGTGCTGGCCGCAGGCAACGTGGTGACCTTCCTCGTCGCCTGGGAGACGATGGCGCTGCTGTGCTACCTGCTGATCCTGCGCCGGCCCAGGCGGCGCGAGGTGGCCGCGGGGGCGTTCTGGTTCCTGGCCCTGTCCGAGGTCGGCTTCGTGCCGATCGTCGCGGCGTTCGTGATCCTCGCGGCCAAGACCCACACCATGCAGCTTGGCCTCATCGCCGACCGTGCTCACCTGGTCAGCGGGGACTGGCGCGATGCCGCCTACCTGCTGGCCCTGGTCGGCTTCGGGTTCAAGGCCGGCCTGGTGCCGCTGCACGTGTGGCTCCCTGAGGCGCACCCGGTGGCGCCGGCGGACGGCTCCGCGTTCCTGTCCGGGCTGGTCACCAAGCTCGGGGTGTACGGGATCGCGCTGTTCGGGTTCGTGCTGCTGCCCGGCGGGCCCGCCTGGCGGGGCATCCTCACCATGGCCGCGGGCGCGCTCACCGCGGCGATCGGGATCCTCTACGCGCTCGGTGAGCGGGACATCAAGCGGTTCCTCGCGTTCTCCACGATCGAGAACATCGGCATCATCGTCACCGCGTTCGGCGCCGCGATGACGTTCCTGGCCTACGGCCAGCGGCTGCTATGGGCGTTCCTGCTGCTCGCCGGGCTGTACCACGTGGCCAATCACGGCAGCTACAAGACGCTGCTGTTCCAGGAGGCCGGGGTGATCGAGCACGCCACCGGAACCCGGGACATGGACCGCCTGGGCGGGCTCGCGCACCGGATGCCGCGCTCGTCGGTGATCACGTTCGTCGGCACGCTGGGCATCGCGGCGCTGCCGCCGCTCAACGGGTTCGTCAGCGAGTGGCTGATCTTCCAGGGCCTGTTCCAGGGGTTCAGGACCGGGAGTCACCTGGTCGCCATCCTCATCGTGCTCGCGGCCGGCACCCTGGGCCTGACCGGCGGCCTGGCGGTCTACGCGTTCGTGCGCGGCTACGGCATCCCGTTCCTCGGCATGCCGCGCACCCGGCAGGCCGCCGCGGCCAGCGAAGCCCGCCAGCCGGTGACCGGCCCCGCGCTGCTCGCCGTGGCCTGCGTGGCGCTGGCCGTCGGCGCTCCGGTCATGCTGGCCGGGCTGGCCCGGGCCATGCGCACGGTCACCGGTGTCACGCTGCGGCCGGTGCTGCTGCCCGGCAACCTCACCGTGATCCCCGCGCACACGGACTTCTCCGGGTTCTCGCCCACCTGGCTCACGGTGTTCCTGCTCGCCGTGTGTGCCGTGCCGGTGCTGATCTACCTGGCCGGGCGGCCGCGCGGCACCAGCAGGACCGAGCCTGTGTGGGACGGCGGGATCGTTGCGTTCAAGCCCCGCATGCAGTACTCGGCGATGACGTTCTCCGCCCCGACCCGGGTCATGTTCGACGCGCTGTACCGGCCGTCGGTGTCCGTGCACCGCGCGTCCGACGACCCCGCGGGCAGTTCCGGGCCGGTGCACTACGAGTCCGAGGCCACCCCGATCTTCGAGCGGTACCTGTACCGGCCGGTGATCCGGGCGTTCGAGTGGCTGGCCGACATGGTCAGGCCGATCCAGTCCGGCGACGTCAACCTGTACCTCTGCTACGTGTTCGCGGCGGTGCTGGTGGCCTACCTGATCGCCGCCCTTTGACGCGGCCTCAGACTGATCCCTGCCCGTCCCTGCCCGCCGGTACGTCCTGCCTGCCGGGCCCGCCGGAGGTCACCCCGCGGCGGCCACCGCCGCGGGGTCGATCCGGCGCCAGGTCGCTCCGCCGTTGGCGGTCGCGTAGAGGCGCCTGCTGCCCGCGGTCAGGAGCCAGGCTTGAGACGGGCCGGTGGCCTGGATAGCCGGCGGCTCGCAGCTGTCCGGCGGGACCGGCCAGCTCGCGGCGGTCCTGGCCCAGCGGAGCCCGCCGTCGGTCGTCCGGTAGACCAGCGTGCGCCCCGCCCGCACGGCCGCTGCCCAGCCGCTTCGCGGCGTGGGAAGGCTGACCGACACCTGGCCCGCGGCGCAGCCTCCGGCCGTCGCGCCGGGCAGCACAGATACCTCTTGCCAGTGTGTGCCGCCGTCGGTGCTGCGGTACAGCAGCAGGGCCTGGCCGGCCGTGACCGGCTCGACGACCGTGCGCCCGAACACGGCCGGAAGCCCGAATATCGAGCCAGACGGAGCCGGGATGCTGGCCCGCCGCCAGGTCAGGCCGCCGTCGCCGGTCTGGTACAGCGCCCCGCTGAACATACCGCCGCCCAGCCACCCGGCCGGGCCCGGCCCGAACCGCACCAGGCCGAGCTCTGGCAGGACGCCCTGCCCGGCCCCGGGACGGGAGCTGGCGACCGGACGCCAGCTGGCCCCGCCGTCGGTGCTGACGTAGAGCGACTCCAGCGGGCCGGTCGGCTGGACGTCCAGCAGCCAGCCCTGCGCCGGCGTGACGAACTGCACCGTGTCCTCGGCGCCGGCGGCGAGATCGTGCCCGGGCACGCTGGAGGCGCGCCAGCTGTGCCCGCCGTCAGTCGTCCGGTACAGGGTCTCGGCCGCCGTGTCGACGTTGAAAACGGTGAACCAGCCATCGTCGCGGCCGAGGAAGAACACGTCGTCCGGCCTGGTCCCGGCCGCCGTGACCGGCCCGATCGTCACGAACGACCGGCCGTCGTCGGCGCTGGAGACCAGCAGCGCGGAACCAGCGCCCTGCGCGCCGGGGACCAGCGCGACCAACCCCAGGCCCGGGGCGGCCAGGTCCATCACGCCGACCTGTCCCGCCCTGGCCGCCGCGGGTGCCGTCGCGGGCCCGCTCGCGCGGGGCTTGGCGGCCGAACCGCAGGCTGCGACCAGCACGCTGAGGCAGGCGACGGTCACCACAACGCCGCGCCGGGCGGTCCGCCCGGCGCCACCATCCGCATTCGCCGCCGCGCCGAACATCGCACACGCCCCGTTCCGGGTGACCTGCCCTCGCCTGGCCAGCAAGCCCGGCTATCTGCTACGACGGCGGGCGAGCGAGATGGTTGCGCGCCGGGTGCCGCGGCCGTGGCATTGTTTGGACAGGCGCTCGAGTCCGGCACGTGGCGCCCGAAGGGAGCCCGGCGATGCGTTCTTTCCCGGTCGTCATGCGCGGCTACGCACGCCAGGAGGTCGACGACCTCTTCGCGCGGATCGACGCGACGCTGGACGGCGGCCCGGCGACCGGCCCCCCGGTGACCGCGGCCGAGCTGCGCGCCACGCGGCTGAGCCTGGCGATGCGCGGCTACGCGCCCGCCGAGGTGGACGAGGCCGTGACCGCCGCCGTGCGAGAGCTAGAGCGGCGAGACGCCTGACCCGTTGACCCGCCGGTAACGTTCACGATCCCGCCGGCCCTCACCCGCTCCCGTCTGGGTAGACCGGCTGCCACATGGCATTCTGCACGGCCTGGACCGGGTTCGCGGGCTTCTTGGTGGCGACGCCGTCGGCGATGGCGGCCTTGACCACGGCGACCGCGGTGGTGGCCGACGACGCGCGCAGGTTCTCCACGGCGGGCAGCAGCAAGGCGCCGGGAGCGCTGGCATCGACCTGGCCGGCCACGGCCTCGGCCGCGGCTCGCAGCATCCCGTCGGTAACCCTGGAGGCGCCGCAGACGATGACGCCGAGCCCGAGGCCCGGGTAGACCAGGGCGTTGTTGGCCTGCCCGAACTCATAGCTCACGCCGCCATAGTCGAACGGCTCCCACGGCAGGCCGGTCGCGACCAGGGCGCGTCCCTTGGACCAGGTGATGACGTCGGCCGGCAGCGCCTCGATCTTCGAGGTCGGGTTGGAGATCGGGAAGATGATCGGCCGCTCGACGTTCGCGCCGATGGTCTCGATGATGTCCCTGGTGAAGGCGCCGTGCGTGGTCGACGTGCCGATCAGGATGGTCGGCTTCACCTTCTCCGCGACCGTGTGCAGGTCGATGATTCCCGTCTCGGCGCGGGCCGCCCGCAGGGCGGCCATTTCCGGCCACCGCACCGCGGCGGCCGGGTCTATCTCGACCGCCGACTTCTCCCAGCCCGCCGCCTCGGCGGCGGGCCGGAGGTAGGGCCGCTGGTAGTCGAGCACCCCCTCGCTCATGTCGTCGGTGAGCAGGCCGGGCAGGTCGACCACCCAGATACGCCGGGTCGCCTCGCGCTGGTCCAGCCCGTCGCGGACCATCTGGTCGTGGATCTGATCGGCGATGCCGATGCCTGCCGTGCCGCCGCCGAAGACGATCACACGCTGGTCCCGCCACCGGGTGCCGGCCACCTTCAGCGCGCTGAACAGGCCGGCCATCACGATGACGCCGGTGCCCTGCATGTCGTCGTTGAAGATCCGGTACTTGTCCCGGTAGGTCAGCAGGATCCGCCGGGCGTTGTCGGCGCCGAAGTCCTCGAAGTGCAGCAGCGCGCTCGGGAACATGGACGACGCCGTCCGCAGGTACTTCTGGATGAACGCGTCGTAGGCGGCGCCCCGGATCCGGGCGTGCCGGTTGCCCAGGTACATCGGGTCGTTCAGCAGCCCCTCGTTGTTGGTGCCCACGTCCAGCGACACCGGGATCACCCGCCGCGGGTCGATGCCGGCCGCGGCCGTGTAGACCGCCAGCTTGCCGACCGCGATCTCGATCCCGCCCACGCCCCAGTCACCGATGCCGAGGATCTCCTCGGCGTCGCTGCAGACGATCAGATCCACGTCACCGGGCCCGAGCTTGAGC
>JASHUI010000709.1:0-4169 GCA_030040095.1 Streptosporangiaceae bacterium
GGGTCGTCGGTCGTGGTGTGGGCGCCCATCCGGTAGGTGAAGGCCTCGATCATCGTCGGGCCCTGGCCCTCCCTGGCGGCCTGCATGGCCTTCCTGGTCACCGCCAGGCAGGCCAGCACGTCGTTGCCGTCGACCCGGACTCCGGGGAACCCGAAGCCCTGGGCCCGCATGTACAGCGGCACCCGGCTCTGCCGCTCGAGCGGCTCGGAGATCGCCCACTGGTTGTTCTGGCAGAAAAAGACGATGGGTGCGTTGGTGACCGAGGCCCAGATGAACGCCTCGTTCACGTCGCCCTGGCTGGTCGCGCCGTCGCCGAAGTAGACGATCACGGCCTCGCCGTTCTCGCCCACGGCGCCGTCCCGCTGGATGCCCATGGCGTAGCCCGTGGCGTGCAGCGCCTGGCTGCCGATCACGATCGTGTACAGGTGGAAGTTGTGCGCCTTGGGGTCCCAGCCGCCGTGGCTGACGCCGCGGAACAGCTCGAGCAGCTTGGCCGGGTCGAGGCCACGACACCAGGCCACGCCGTGCTCGCGGTAGCTGGGAAAGGCCATGTCCCGGGGTTCGAGGGCGCGGCCCGAGCCCACCTGCGCGGCCTCCTGGCCGAGCAGCGAAGCCCAGATGCCCAGTTCGCCCTGGCGCTGCAGGGCGATCGCCTCGAAGTCGATCCGGCGGACCAGCACGAGGTCCCGGTACAGCGCCTGAACCTCCTCGGGAGAGATCTCGAGCGGGTAGTCGGGATGTTCGACCCGCTCGCCCTCGGGGGTCAGGAGCTGAATGAATTCCGCTGACCCCGGTTGCCCGCTGTCGCGGGGGGAATCAGCTGAAGCAGCTCGTCCGGCGTCTTTGACGGCCATGCCACTCCTTGCGTTTGCTCGGGGCCGGTCCCCGGGGCACGCTGACCGGCTCGTGTTGCTGTGTCGGCGTCCCGCTGTGACAGTACCCGGCGGCGGTCGCCGGGGGTCAAGCAGTCCGAGCCCGATACAAATCCATCGTGACAGACATCACGGCATGCCTGCGCCCTCCTGCCCTGCCCGGGCACGCAGATCTAACCCGGCCGCCGGCTGGCGTACGCTGCCACTCGTGGCCAGAGTCGTCGTCGAGGTGATGCTCAAGCCGGAGATCCACGACCCGCAGGGCGAGGCCATCGCCAGCGCCTGCCATCGCCTGGGCTTCGGCCAGGTGGTCGGGGTTCGCCAGGGCAAAAGGTTCGAGGTGGAGCTCGACGGGCCGGCCGACGAGACCGGCGGGCCCGGTGAGGCCGACGAGGCGGCCGTGGCTGTCGTGGCTGAGCTGGCTGGTGAGCTGCTGGCCAACCCGGTGATCGAGGATTTCTCGGTGCGGCCGGCCTGAACCAGCGGGGCGACCTGCACGTTAACAGCGGAGAACGGCACTGTTCGTCCAGAGATCGCCCAAGTTCATGGTTACCGCGGCCCGACACGGGAAACCCTTCACAATGTGGTCTGTATGACCTGTGGAACCGGGGAGCATTGGAGCGGATGCGCACGCGGGTGACAGTCGCCGAGGAGCCGACCGTAGACGTTCGGTTCTGCCTGGTGTTCCCGCGCGAGACCATCAGCGTCCCCGTCGTCCGCCGGGTGCTGGGCGAGACCCTAGACCGGCTCGGGGTCGACCCCGAGTGCGTGGCCGATTTGCTCCTGGCCGTGACCGAGGCCTGCACCAACGTCCTGCGGCACAGCGGCCCCGGGTTCCGGTACGAGGTCACCGCCGAGGTCGGCCGGCATCACTGCATGGTCGAGGTGGTGGACAACGGCCGCGGCTTCGATCCCGGGATGCTGCCAGTCAACGGGGAAGCGGTGCGTAACGTCCGGCTTCGACGCCGCAGGCCGCCCACCCAGTGGACCTTCCCCGCGCCGCCGGCCTCGTCGGCCATGCGCAACCGCCTGTCCCGGGGCAGGCGCCGGGCCGAGGCGCGGATCCTGGCCGAGCTGCCCGAGTCCGGGCGGGGCCTGGCCATCATGCGCGCCTGCGTGGACGACGTCACGCTGCGCAGCCGGCCGGGCAGCGGGACCGTCGTCTCCCTGCAGAAGCGGATCGCGCTGCGCAGCGACGCGCCTCTCGCGCGGCTCGAGACGATCCCGCTGCGCGACGCGGGCTGAGGCGGTGGCCGCGAGCCGGTAGCCTGCCAGCATGGCGGCAGCACGAGGACGCTCATGACCGCCCGCGTCGGGGTCATCACGTTTCCCGGGTCTCTCGACGACCAGGACGCGGCCCGGGCCGTCCGGCGGGCGGGCGGGACGGTGGTCGCGCTCTGGCACGGGGAGCGCGCGCTGCGCGGTGTCGACGCGGTCGTGCTGCCCGGGGGTTTCTCCTACGGCGACTACCTGCGCTGCGGCGCGATCGCCCGGTTCGCGCCGGTGATGGCGGAGCTCGTGCCCGCGGCCCGGGCCGGGCTGCCGGTGCTCGGCATCTGCAACGGCTTCCAGATTCTGTGCGAGGCGCACCTGCTGCCCGGGGCGCTGACGCGCAACAGCGGGCTGCGCTTCATCAGCCGCGAGGTCCGGGTCCGGGTCGAGAACGCCCGCACGCCCTGGACCCGTGACTACGTGCCCGGCCAGGAGCTGACCCTGGTGCTGAAGAGCGGCGAGGGCGCCTACGTCGCCGACCCGGCCACCCTGTCCGCGCTGGAGGCCTCCGGCCGGGTCCTGGCCCGCTACGTCGGCGCGAGCCCGAACGGCTCCGCGGCCGGCATCGCCGGGGTCTGCAGCGACGACGGCAACGTCGCCGGGCTCATGCCGCACCCCGAGCACGCCATCGACGCGCTCACCGGGCCGGGCGAGGACGGCCTGGGGTTCTTCACCTCCGCCGTGCGCGCGCTGGTTACCGCGTGATCGAGCCGGAGGAACTCGAGGCGCCCCCGAGGCGAGCGGACAGCACAGACACCGTCGCGGCGGCCGCCGCGAGCCCGGGCCGGCCGCAGCCGCACGCCGAGCTCGGCCTGACGGACGAGGAGTACGCGGCGATCACCGGGCTGCTCGGCCGCCGCCCCACCGACGCCGAGCTGGCGATCTACTCGGTGATGTGGAGCGAGCACTGCTCCTACAAGTCCTCGCGCGCGCACCTGCGCCAGTTCGCCGAGAAGGCGCCGCCGAGCCGGGCGCTGCTGGCCGGCATCGGGCAGAACGCGGGCGTGGTCGACATCGGCCAGGGCTACGCGGTCACGTTCAAGCTGGAGTCGCACAACCACCCGTCGTACGTGGAGCCGTTCCAGGGCGCAGCGACCGGGGTCGGCGGGATCGTCCGGGACATCCTGGCCATGGGCGCCCGGCCGGTGGCGGTGATGGACGCGCTCCGGTTCGGCCCGGCGGACGCCCCGGACACCCGGCGGGTGCTGCCGGGCGTGGTGAGCGGGATCTCGTTCTACGGCAATTGCCTCGGCCTGCCAAACATCGGCGGCGAGCTGGCCTTTGACGCCTGCTACGCGGGCAACCCGCTGGTCAACGCCCTGTGCCTGGGCGTCATGCGGCACGACGACCTCAAGCTGGCCGCGGCCACCGGGCCGGGCAACAAGGTGGTCCTGCTGGGGTCCAGGACCGGGCCGGACGGCATCGGCGGGGCGTCGGTGCTGGCCAGCGCGTCGTTCAGCGCCGGAGGCAAGAGCAAGCGGCCCAGCGTCCAGGTCGGCGACCCGTTCATGGAGAAGCTGCTGATCGAGTGCTGCCTGGAGCTCTACGCGGCTGGCCTGGTGCTGGGGATCCAGGATCTCGGCGCGGCGGGGGTGGCCTGCGCGACCACCGAGCTGGCCGCGGGCGGCGGGCCGGGCGTGGGCATGCGGGTCCGGCTGGACTCGGTGCCGCTGCGGGACGCGTCACTCGGCCCGGCCGAGATCCTGATGAGCGAGTCGCAGGAGCGCATGATGGCGATCGTCGAGCCGGCCGGGCTCGAGCGGTTCCTGGACATCTGCGCCAGATGGGAGGTCCAGGCGACCGTGATCGGCGAGGTGACCGACACCGGCCGGCTCGAGATGACCTGGAACGGCGAGTCCGTGGTCGACATCCCGCCCGGCAGCGCCGCCGAGGGCCCGGTCTACCACCGCCCGGCGCGGCGCCCGCCCGGCCAGGCGGCGCTGACGGCGGACGACCCGGCCCGCCTGGCCCGCCCCGGCACCGGCCCGGAGCTGCGCTCGGCGCTGCTCGACCTGCTGGCCGCGC
>JASHUI010000710.1:0-3316 GCA_030040095.1 Streptosporangiaceae bacterium
CACCGTCGACCTGGTGATCAACGGGCACAATCACATCTACGAGCGCACCGACCCCATCATCGGCGGGTCCTCCACCCAGGAGGCGCCTATCGGGACGGTGCTGAACAACGGCGGGTCCTCGCCCGCCGGCACGACCTACATCACCGCCGGCGGCGGCGGGAAGAGCCTGTACAGCTTCGACGGGAACTCTGTCAGCCCGGGCCTGGTGCCCGACAGCTACCTGGGCAACGTCAACAACGACAGCGCGGTCCCGACCTACATCAACTCCACCCCGACCGGCGGCATCACCAACGAGACCGTCAACTGGTCGCGCGTCCGCTACACCGGCTACTGCCTGCTCGTGATCGACAGTGTGCCGGGCTCTGGCCCGGGCAACTCGGCGCTCAAGATCACCGGGCTGGCCGAGGACGGAACCGAGCTGGATTACCTGGAGATCGTCAGGTAACGATCACCAGCTCGCCGTCGTGGCGTGGCCGTCGCACAGCGCAGTCACGCACAGCGGCCTGGCGGGCGGGGCATCGCGCTGGCTGCCCCGCCCGCCGGGCCGCAGCTACCGCGGGCAGCGTTCGCTGAAGCGGGCACAGGTCAGTAAGCACCCGATACTGGTGAGATGGCGACCGTCCTGGAAACACCGCGACTGACCATCCGCCAGTTCACCGAGGACGACGTAGACAACCTGTTCAGCCTGAACAGTGACCCGGAGGTGATGCGCTACCTCGGCAGGCCGGCGCCCAGGGAGGCACTCCGGGACGAGATCATCCCGTTCCATCTCGACGTCTACCGACGGCTCGACCGGCTCGGGACATGGGCAGCCGAGACCGCCGACACCGGTGAGTTCCTGGGCTGGTTCCACTTCCGCCCCGGTCCCGACGGCGACGTCACCAACATCGACCTGGGCTACCGGCTGCGTCGGTCGACGTGGAACAAGGGCTACGCCACCGAGGGATCACGTGCCTTGATCGGCATGGGCTTCACCGACCTCGGCGTCCGTCGAGTGTTCGGACACACGATGACGGTCAACGTGGCGTCCCGGCGCGTGCTGGAGAAGTGCGGCATGACCTTGGTGCGCACGACCCGCTACGAGGGATCCGACGCCGACGTCATTGAAGGCGCCAAGCACGGCGAGGTCGAGTACGCGCTGACCAAGCCCGAATGGCGGGAGCGCGCCGCGGCCGCTGCCTCCAGCTAGTCCCTGGGAGGCATCCGTCGCCATGGAGCAGGAAAAGGCCCAGGCCGAGTGCCTGGGTTGGATGCGGGCAGCAGGTCGCCGATGAGCGCCTGGACACGATCGCGGATCTGGTCTCTGATCTGGCGTACCGTCTCCACGGGCTGGCCGGCGGGGTCGGGGAGGTCCCAGTCGAGGTAGCGCTTGCCGGGGTAAACGGGGCAGGCGTCACCGCAGCCCATGGTGATGACCACGTCGGCGGCCTGGACTTTATCAGCGGTCAGTGGCTTGGGGAACCCGCGAGAGATATCGAGGCCGATCTCGGCCATGGCCTGGACGACGGCGGGGTTGAGCTGGTCGGCGGGTTGCGATCCGGCTGAGGCCACGTAGACGCGCCCGGACGCCTGGTGGTCGAGCAGGGCAGCGGCCATCTGGGAGCGGCCCGCGTTGTGGGTGCAGACGAACAGGACCCGGGGGATGTCGCGCACTGCCGCCTCCTTCCGATGTGCTCAGCCTGCGACTTGGGCGGGCTCTTCGACTTGGGCCCGGCTGTGGCCGACCGGGTAGAGGATCACGGCCAGGAGGGTGCCCATCGTGGCGCCGACGAGTTGCGCGGCGATGAACGCCGGTGCCGAGGCGGGCGCGATCCCGGCGTAGGTGTTGGTGAGGGACCGGCCGATGGTGACCGCGGGGTTGGCGAACGATGTGGAGGCGGTGAACCAGTACGCCGCGCCGATCCAGGCGCCGACCGCCCAGGCCACATGCTGCAGGCGCCCGGTGCGGGCCAGGGAGACGATGACAATCAGCAGCCCCGCAGTGGCGACGACCTCGCTGAGCAAGATGGGCGTGCCCCCGCGGTGGTGCTGTGAGGGACTGAGGACGGGTTCGCCGAACATGGCGTCGGCCAGCGCGGCCCCGGCGATCGCCCCGATGGTCTGGCACGCCATGACCGCGGCAGCCTGGCCGAAGCCATAGCGGCGGGGAGTGCGGCGGCCCAGGATCCAGTCCGCGGCGGTGACGGCCGGGTTGAAGTGGGCACCTCCGGCCCGGATGAACACCAGGATCAGCACGGTCAGGCCGAGCGCGGTCACCAGCGAGTTGACCAGAAGCCGCAGCGCGCCATCGCTGGTCAGCCGGGTAGCGGCGATGCCTGACCCGACGACGACCGCAACGAGCAGGCCGGTGCCGGCGAACTCGGCCACCAGCCGCCTGGCCACGGCAGCATTCATGCGACGGCGGGCTTGACGGCCCGGATGATCGCCGAATGCATCCCCGGAGCGGCCTCGCTGGTGAAGGTCACCGACCCGTCAGTGAACCCGGCAGCGGCCAGGCCGTCGAGGTACTCCGCCCGGGACAGAGCACCGGCGATGCAGCCCACATACGATCCAGCAGCCGCGCGGTCGGCGGCCGACAGCTGATCCTCGGCCACCACGTCAGTGATCCCGATCCGCCCGCCCGGGACCAGGACACGGAACATCTCCGCGAGCACCGCGGGCTTGTCCGTGGAGAGATTGATCACACAATTGGAGATCACCACGTCCACCGCCGCGTCCGGCAGCGGCAGGTCTTCGATCTCACCCTTGAGGAACTCCACGTTGCTTGCTCCAGCCTTGGCGGCATTAGCCCGGGCCAGAGTCAGCATCTCGTCGGTCATGTCCACGCCGTAGGCGAACCCGGACAGCCCGACCCGGCGGGCCGACAGCAGCACGTCAATGCCGCCGCCCGAGCCAAGGTCCAAGACGCGCTCACCCTCGCGCAGGTCCGCGACGGCCAGCGGGTTCCCGCACCCGAGGCTGGCCAGCACCGCGTCCCGCGGCAGGCGGTCGGTCTCCCCCTCGCCATACAGCCGGCCACCGAAGCAGCCGGCCGAATCCAGCGCCGCCGACCCTGTCTCGCAACACGAGCCGCTTGCCGAACTCTCGACGGATGGAGACGTGACTCCCGGCCGCGGCTCCAGCACGACTCGGGCAGCCTCCGCATACCGGGAGCGGACCTGCTCGCGCAGGCTGCTGCTGGTCTCATCGGTCATCTGCGACCACTCTCCTGGCATAGATGGCTGTCGATGTCCAGCCTGGCGAAGAGATAGACAGATGTCAATGCCTGCCGCATACTTGCCAGGTGACCACCTCACCCGGCCTCCAGGAATGGCCA
>JASHUI010000075.1:0-3139 GCA_030040095.1 Streptosporangiaceae bacterium
CCTCCGCAGCGGCCCGGCCCGCTGTCGGTGGCCGGGTTTACCGTGGGTGGGCAAAGGCCACGTGCGCCAGGGCTCGCGATTAAAGGAGAGGCATGACCACACTGGAGAACCGGCCGAACGCCGCGCTTCTCGTCATCGATGTCCAGAACGGCGTCGTCGAGGCGGCTCACGAGCGCGACGCGGTCGTGGCGAACGTCGCCAGCCTGGTGGAGAAGGCGCGAACGCAGCGGATCCCCGTCGTCTGGGTGCGGCACTCCGACGACGACCTGCCTGCGGGCAGTGACGAGTGGCAGATCGTCCCGGAGCTGAAGCCGGGCGACGCCGAGCCGGTCGTCGAGAAGACCTATCTTGACTCCTTCGAGGACACCACGCTCGAGACCGTGCTGTCCGGCCTCGGAGTCGGGCGCCTGGTCGTCGCCGGCGCCCAGACCGACGCGTGCATTCGCTCGACCCTGCACGGCGCTCTGGTCCGGGGCTACGACGCGACCCTGGTCAGCGACGCCCACACGACGGAAGACCAGACCGAATGGGGAGCGCCTCCGCCCGGGCAGGTCATCGCGCACACGAACCTCTACTGGACCCATCAGACGGCGCCGGGGCGCAAGGGCGGCACGGTCAAGACCGAGGATGTCGACTTCGGCGGCCCTTCCTGACCCGGTTAGTCTTGACTCCGCCGTACCAGAACTGCTGGAGCGGCGGGTAGATCAACTCCTGGTCGCGCGGCAGTGACGCCTTGATCGACCTGGTCCGCTCGTCGGCGAGCACCTCGACCCGGCCCGCCTCGACGGCGTCGAAGGCCTGCCGGGCAACCGACTCCGGGCCGATCTTGGGCACGTCGATCCCGGCCGCCATGTCGGTGTCGATGAAGCCGGCGTGCACCCCGACCACCAGCGTGCCCTGACCGGAAAGCTCCATGCGGATGCCGTTGGTCAGCGACCATTCCGCCGACTTCGACGCACCGTAGGAGGGGTCGAGCGGGTTGGTGAAGAAGCTGGTCACCGACAGCATGTTGACGATCGCGCCGCCGCCGTTCGCGGCCAGCACCGGCGCGAAGGCGCGGCACATCATGAGCGTGCCGAAGTAGTTGGTCTCCATCTCCAGCCGTGCGGCGTCGAGGTCCGGCGCGCCGATGAACGGGCTGGCCTTCATCACGCCGGCGTTGTTCACCAGCAGGCTCACGTCCGCGCACTGCGCCGCGACCTCCGCGACCCGCCGCGGATCGGTGATGTCGAGGGCCACCGGCGTCACCCCGGGCTCGGTAACCGTGGCCGGGTCGCGCGCTCCGGCGTAGACCTTGGCCGCGCCCCGGCTGACCAGTTCCCGGGCGAACACCCGGCCCAGCCCGCGCCCGGCTCCCGTCACCAGCGCAACCGATCCGTCGATCTTCATCGCGCATCCCCCCGCGTCCAGCGTATGGGAGAGCCAGCCGCCGGCCGAGGCCGGAGCAGGCCCGTTCACGTCGCGCTCACACACCCCGATAAGGGACCTGAACGTTACGTCTCGGGGGCGACGCCGGCTCGATGGGTCAGCGGTCCGCCGCGGTCAGCGGACCCGGTAGTACGCGGTCGGATGCCACCACGGGCCGAACTGGATCCAGCCGATCACCTGCCCGGCCGCGTGCGCTCCAAAAGTCCAGTCGCCGTGCGCATAAAGCTCCACGTGCCCCGAGCCGTAGAAGGCCAGGTCGCCCCTGGCCGGGACGCGGACCCGCACCAGGTGCCAGCTTCGCAGCATCCCGTAGGTGGTACGCGGCAATATGATCCCGGCGTGCCGGTAGGCCTCCATGACCAGGCCGGAGCAGTCATAGCCGGACGGCCCGGTGCCGCCGAATTCGTAGGGCTTGCCGTACTGGGTTCTGGCCCAGTAGAACGCCCGAAGCCGGGCGGGCAGGACCGATGCCCTGGACCGGTCCGAGGCGGCATGCGTGTCGGCCGATGAATGGGCCGACGCGGCGACGGCCGGGCCGGCGGTGAAGGTCAGGGCGGCCACCATGGCCACCACGGGCAGGAGCAGCAACTTGAACGTGCGGCGATAGCCGGACACCGGCACCTTCCCCGGTCAGGGGCGCGCTCGGCAAACGACGGTGCAAAGCGTCTCAGCCGGGAGCAAGGGCGGAAACGACACCGCAGAGCGCCTGACCCATGCGACGTTAGCGGCCTGCGAGTGCTTGTGTCCCGGGAACTCCCGATAGTCCCTGGCGCGGACGGGGCTTAATCGGGCAATTCTGAAATACCATCGGGATTGGCGAACGTAGCGGGAAGTCGGCCGGACCTGGGTTTCCGGCCCGGCCGCGTGGCTATACCCCCTATTGTCCCTGTGTGCATCTTCCGAGGAGACCATCACAGGTTGTGATGATTAAATCACTCATTGTCAATGCTAGCCTTGGTGCGGCGGTCGCCGCAGCCTTGGTCCTGTCCGCAGGCTGTTCGGCCCAGCTCCGTCCGCAGGGACCGGCCGCGACGGCCAAGCACTCCGCGACGCCCAAACCCAGGCGGCCTGGGGCCGCGGTGGTGGTCGAGCGCCCGTCGACGGTCAAGCACTGGGGGTCGTACTTCGGCGCCTCGAAGGGCAGGAACTACGACGTCGGGGCCTGGCCCGTCGGGCTGACCGTGCCCGGCACGGTCGCCCAGGTCGGTACCTCGAATTCGACCCAGTACGTGCTGCTGACCAACGGCACCGTGTGGGCCTGGGGGCTCGGCACCCATGGCCAGCTGGGCAACGGCTGGACCGTGAACTCCATGGACCAGGCGGTGCAGGTGCAGTTCCCGCCGGGGGTGAAGATCGCTTTCATCCCCACCGATGTCATGCCCTACGACACCGCCCTGGCCGTCGACACCCAAGGCCGCGTCTGGGGCTGGGGCCTCAACGGCGGCGGCGAGCTCTGCCTGGGCAACACCCAGAGCTACGCCACGCCGGTGCAGCTCCCGCTGACCCACGTGACCACGCTGGCGGGTGCCAGCAATCACGCGCTGTACGACTCCAATGGCACCGTCTATGCCTGTGGCCAGAACCTCGATGGCGACCTGGGCAACGGCACCATGGCCAGGAGCAGCCTGACGCCGAGGAAGGTGGTCGGCCTTGACGGCTCGTCGGTCACCGACCTGGTGGCGTCGTTCGCCAACTCCGGGGCCCTGCTGTC
>JASHUI010000711.1:0-4590 GCA_030040095.1 Streptosporangiaceae bacterium
GGCCCGGGACGGGGTGCCCTCTGCCGGGGGCGGGCTGCCTGCCCGGGGCGGGCTGCTCTCTGCCGCGGGCGGGCTGCCCTCGGCCCGGGACGGGGTGCTCCCTGCCGGGGGCGAGCCACTCCCTGCCGGGGGCGGGCCACTCCCGGCCCCGGGCGGGCTGCTCCCTGCCGGGGGCCAGGAAGTAGGCGAACCTGGCGTGCACCACGTCAACGCAGCGGTCGGGCATGGGCAGGTGCTCGGCCGAGCCGGCCATCACCTCGGCGCCGGGCACGTCGCGGATCCGGGCCGCGGCCCGCCCGCGCAGCACCGGGTCCGGCTCGACTCCGACGACCCTGGCCGCGTCCCGGGCGTAGCCCGGCAGCCAGAACCCGGTTCCGCAGCCCAGGTCGAGGAGCCGGCGGCCGTCCCACGGCGCCAGGTGCCGCATGGCGTCCAGCACGTAACCGTCCGGGTCGAGCGCGCGGTTCTCGATCTCGTAGACGTCGGGATGCCCGCCGATGTTCGGGGCGAAGCGCCAGTCCGGGAAGGCGGAGCGGGCGGCGGCCCGGGCCTTGGCCGAAACGCTCACCCGGCCCCGGGGATCTGCTCGTCGGGCGTGCCCCAGGTACGGTTCGGCCCGGCCGCGGGGATCACCGAGGTCGCGTTCGGGTTCAGCCCGTGGTTGATCACCTCGGCGACGCCCTGAACGGTGTCGACGCCGTAGGCCATGGTCGGATTGTTGTCCGTCAGAACCACGATCATGTAGTCCGCCCCGGGCCCGGAGAAGCTGCCGATGCTGTTGATTCGCCAGCCTAGCGTGGGCTGCGGCAGCCAGCCGTTCTTCACGTGGACGGTCACGTCGGTCGGCGCCCCGGCCGGGACGCCCCAGCGCTCGTAGGAGACCACGCGGGCCATCAAGCCCAGCACGTAGCTCCGCGAGGCGGCGGTGAGGACGGTGTTGCTGCTGGTCAGTAGCTCGAGCAAGGTCAGTTCGTCGTGCGCGGTGATCTGGGTCAGGCCCCAGTAGCCGCCCGGCCCGAGGTCGGTCTCGTTCATCCCGGCCAGGTCGAGGAAGTGCTGCAGCGCGGCCCGGCCGGTCTGCGCCCATAGGGCGGACGCCGCGTCGTTGTCAGAGACCTCGATCATCTGCGTGGCCAGTGCCCGCTGCGCCGAGGTCAGGCTGCGGTGCTCCTGCTGCAGCTTGCGCAGCAGGGCGGACAGGATCGTTACCTTCACCACGCTGGCCGAGTCGAAGTGCCAGTGCGGGTGCAGCTTGCAGGTGATGGCGTTGACCCGGTCGTATACGGCCAGGCCGACCACGGACGAACGCCCGCTCAGCGCCGCGAGGATCCCCTTCGACATCCGCGCCGCGATGACCGGGTGTTTGGCCGACTGGCAGATGCCCGCGGTCGCGGGCGCGCCGCTCGGGGTAGCCGCGGCGCCCGCGGGCGCCGCGGCGGCGAGGAGGGCCAGCGTTAAACCGAGCCCGGCGACCAGTCCGGCCGTGCGCGGTACCCGCCCGATCTCCATCGCCCACCTCGTCCCGCCCGATTTAGCACCATCCATGAGACGGCCATCGAACCAGATGGGTTGGCACGCCTTGGGACGCGCCGATGTCTCGCTTCCAGACTGTGTGCGGAAACTGTCGTGATAGCGACCATTTGCGCACACACACGGAGCGATTGAAACGGCCGCGGCTAGGCCGGGGGAGTCTCTGGCGGCGTCTGGCCCGCGGCTCGCTTCCTGGCCTCGTCGATCGCGAGCCGCAGCCGGTCCTGCTCGGGAACCGACAGGTCCGACCGGATCAGCTCCATGGCCTGCCCCTCGAACGCGCGCACCACCGCGTCGATCGATGCATCCGAGCTCAGCAGCACTATCGCAGAGGTGCCGGGCGTCAGGTCGCCCTTGACCGTATCGATCATGGAGCTGTCCACCGTGGGATGCTGGAGCCGGCGCATCATGCCGGCGACCTTGCCGCCCGACTCGGTCGCGTGCTCCTGCACCAGCGGCTCCGCCGCGTATTGCGGCCACCTGAGCAGGGCCACATCGGACATGTTGATGAGGCCCTGGCCGTCCAGTTGCTGGAGCTTCAGGACCGCGACATCGGCCCCTTCGGTTCCCCCGAACCGCCAGGCAGTAGTGGGCATCGAGACCACCCCTTTCGCAGGCCCAGCGTGCGCCATTGTTGCCGCTGAGCCCGCTTCCGCGCTTCACCCTCCCGGGGTGATCGCCGATGACGGCCGTGCCCGGGAGCCCGGGGTGCCGGGGTCCTGGTTCCCCGGGACCAGGGCGCGGCCGACGGTAACCAGATGGGATGAGACGGCGCGTTCAGTCCCTTGGTGTACTTGGTGTACTTGGTGTACTTGATGCGCCTGCGCCAGGTGCTCGGCTTCAGGCCGGGGCGCCGCCGCGGCCGGCGCCGCCACGGAAACGGGACACGCCCTCCACCACGCCGGGCCCGGTCAGCACCTCGATGCCGTGGCGGAACTCGTTCGCCATCGCCTCGTCATGCGAGAGGGACACGCCTTCCAGCGCCGACCGCCGGTCGCTGCGCAGGCAGGCCTGGGGCAGCGCGGCGATCTCGAGCGCGAGTTGCTCGGCCGCGGCCCGGGCCCGGCCGTTCGGTACCACGCGGTCGACCAGGCCCATCCGGCTGGCTTCCGCGGCCGGCACGGCGCGCCCGGTCATGATCATGTCCAGCGCCCGGCCCAGGCCGACCAGGCGCGGCAGCCGCACGGTGCCGCCGTCGATCAGCGGCACCCCCCAGCGGCGGCAGAAAACCCCGAGCACCGCGTCTTCCTGGGCCACCCGCAGGTCGCACCAGAGGGCCAGTTCCAGGCCGCCGGCCACGGCATGACCGCAGATCGCCGCGATCACCGGCTTGGACAGGCTCATCCGGGTCGGCCCCATGGGGGCGTTGCCGTCGGGCCGGGTCTGGTTGCCGTTCGCGGTGCCGATGGCCTTCAGGTCGGCGCCGGCGCAGAACGTGCCTCCCGTGCCGAACAGGACGGCCACGGACGCATCGGGATCCGCGTCGAAGTCGGCGAACGCCTCGGCGAGCGCGGACGCGGTCGGGCCGTCGACCGCGTTGCGTACCTCGGGACGGTCCAGGATGACGGTGGTGACGGGGCCGCTGCGCTCGACGCGGACGCCGCCGGCCTTCATGCCTACCCGACCTGCCAGGTGTCGCCACCGGTCAGCAGCGCGGCCAGGTCGCCGTCGCCCTGACGCTCGCGGGCGGCCTCGAGTTGCTCCGACATCAGGTCGTCATAGCTGGGCCTGGGAACCTGGCGGAAGACGCCGATCGGGGTGTGGGCGAAATCGCTGCTGTCCAGCCTGGACAGCGCGAACGCGTAGGACGGGTCGGCCACGTGCGCGTCATGGGTCAGCAGCGAGTCCGGGTCGGCGCCGGAGGCGTCGACCGCCTCGAGCGACCCGTAGCCGGTGAACCGCAGGCCGCGGCTCTTGTCCGCCCCGAACCGGATGGGCTCGCCGTGCACGAGCCGGACCACGTGCTCATCCCGCGCGCCAGGCTCGGTGACCGGGGCCCAGGCGTCGTCGTTGAAGATCGGGCAGTTCTGGTAGATCTCGATGAACGCCGCGCCCCGGTGGTCGGCGGCCGCCCGCAGCACCCCGGTCAGGTGCTTGCGGTCGGAGTCGATCGTCCGCGCCACGAAGCTGGCCTCGGCGCCAAGCGCCAGCGAGACCGGGTTGAACGGGGTGTCCAGCGATCCGAACGGGGTGGACTTGGTGACCTTGCCCTGCTCCGAGGTGGGCGAGTACTGGCCCTTGGTCAGCCCGTAGATCCGGTTGTTGAACAGCAGGATCTTGATGTTGATGTTGCGGCGCAGCGCGTGGATCAGGTGGTTGCCGCCGATGGACAGCGCGTCGCCGTCACCGGTGACCACCCAGACCGACAGGTCGGGCCGGGAAGCGGCCAGGCCGGTGGCGATCGCGGGCGCGCGGCCGTGGATCGAGTGCATGCCGTAGCTGTTCACGTAGTACGGAAGCCGCGACGAGCAGCCGATCCCGGAGATGATCACGAGGTTCTCGCGCGCGATCTCCAGCTCCGGCAGGAACGACTGGAACGCGGCGAGGATCGCGTAGTCGCCGCAGCCCGGGCACCAGCGCACCTCCTGGTCGGACTTGAAGTCCTTGGTGCTCAGCTTCTCGTCGGCCACCGGCACCAGGGTGAGCGCGGCCGGCCTGCGGCTGGACTCGTCCGGTGCCCCGTCGTGAGCCGGGCCGTCGCCAGCGGCGTGGAGGGCTTCAGACATTTGCGATCACATCCTGGATGACGCCCGCCAGTTCCGCGGCGCGGAACGGCAGCCCGCGGACTCGGTTGTAAGAGATCACGTCGACGAGGTAGCGGCCGCGCAGCACCAGGGCGAGCTGGCCCAGGTTGATCTCCGGGACCAGTACCTTGTCGTAGGCGGCCAGCACCTCGCCGAGGTTGGCGGGGAACGGGGACAGGTGCCTCAGATGCGCCTGCGCCACCTTGCCGCCGGCCAGCCGCACCCTGCGCACCGCGGCGCCGATCGAGCCGAACGTCGAGCCCCAGCCGAGCACGAGGACCTTGGCCGCTCCGTCGGGGTCGTCGACCTCGAGCGG
>JASHUI010000712.1:0-3885 GCA_030040095.1 Streptosporangiaceae bacterium
TGAGCAGCTCGGCCAGGAACAGCCGCCGGGCGGGCGATCCGAGGAAGTCGCGCAGTTCGGGCGCGTCGAACAGGGGCACCCGTTGCCGCTGGCCGGACCTCTCGGGCACGTGGTCCATGGATTCGAGTTCTGCCGCGGCGCGGTGCACCGCCACCGCGAAGATAAGGAACGGAGAGGCGAGCGTGGCCCTGGCTGCGGTCGCGGACATCTGGTCCGCGGGACCGAACACCGCCTCGAAGACGCGCGGGTCGCCGATGAGCCCGGGCAGTGCGTCCGGGTGGCCGCGCAGCCACGCCCCGCCCGCGGCCAGGCTGGCGGGCCGTCCGGTCTCCTGGGACACCGAGACCAGCAGCCCAAGGTCCGCGTCGGTCAGATGGTCCGCATACCCGCTGCCCACGAGCCCGCCGTCCGCCACTCCTTCACCATAACTCCGGTCTTGACGCGAGCCGTAGCGTTCAATATTCGAACAAAGCGTGGAGTTATATCGGGCCAGCGGCCGGGATTGACCGCAACCCGGGAACCGGATACGCATGGTGCCATGGCTGAGATCAACGAGTTCATCCGCGCCATGCCCAAGGCCGAGCTGCACCTGCACATCGAGGGCACGCTAGAGCCCGAGCTCAGGTTCGCCCTGGCCGAGCGCAACGGGATCTCGCTGTCCGCCGCGAGCCCGGCCGAGATGCGAGCGTCGCAGGTGTTCGACGACCTGACCTCGTTCCTGGCCGCGTACTACGAGGGGATGGACGTGCTGCGGTCCGCCACGGACTTCTACGACCTGGCCTGGGCTTACCTGCGGCGAGCGCATGACGAGGGGGTGCGCTACGCCGAGATCTTCTTCGACCCGCAGGCGCACACGAGCCGGGGCGTCGGGTTCGACGCCGTGATCGGCGGGCTGCGCCGGGCGGTCCTGTCCGCGCGGCGCGAGCTCGGCCTGCGGGCGCAGCTCATCATGTGCCTGCTGCGCGACCAGCCGGCCTCCTACGCCATGGCGACGCTGCTGCAGTCGCTGCCCTACCGGGACTGGATCGTCGGCGTCGGCCTGGACTCCGACGAGAAGGGACACCCGCCGGCCGAGTTCGCCGAGGTGTTCCAGCGGGCCCGGGCCGAGGGGTACCTGATCACCATGCACTGCGACGTGGACCAGGAGAACTCGGTCGAGCACATCCGCCAGTGCCTGCGGGTGATCGAGGTCGACCGGATCGACCACGGGGTCAACATCCTGGAGAGCGAGGAGCTGACCGCCGAGCTGAAGCGCCGCGGGCTCGGCCTGACCGTGTGCCCGATCTCGAACCGGTGGGTGACCGGCGAGCTGAAGGCGGCGCAGATCAGGCGGATGCTCGACCTCGGCCTGCGGGTCACCGTCAACTCCGACGACCCGGCGTACTTCGGCGGCTACGTGACCGACAACCTGATCGCGGCGCAGCAGGAGGCCGGGCTGACCGAGGCCGACCTGGTGCGGCTGCAGCGCAACGCGCTCGAGATCGCCTGGCTTCCCGCCGGGGTCAGCGACGAGCTGCTGGCCGGGCTGGACCGGTTCGCCGCGAGCCTGGTCGACCCGGCCTGACCATGGCCCGCTGGGTGCTGCACGTCGACCTCGATCAGTTCATCGCGGCGGTCGAGTTGCTGCGCCGGCCCGAGCTGCGCGGGCTGCCGGTGGTCGTCGGCGGCGACGGCGACCCGTCCAGGCGGGGCGTGGTGGCCACCGCGTCCTACGAGGCGCGCCGCCACGGCGTGCACTCGGGCCTGCCGATGCGGACCGCGGCCCGGCGCTGCCCGGACGCGGTGTTCCTGCCGGCCGACCGGGAGGCCTACGAGGCCGCGTCACAGCGGGTGATGACCGCGCTGCGCGAGCTTGGCTACGTCACCGAGGTCATGGGCTGGGACGAGGCGTTCCTGGCGGTCGAGACCGGCGACCCTGAGGCGGTGGCGCGGCGGATCCAGCGGCACATCAGGGCGTCGACGCGGCTGGAAAGCTCGGTGGGGATCGGGGAGAACCGGATCCAGGCCAAGCTCGCGACGAACTTCGGCAAGCCGGCCGGGGTGTTCCGGCTGACCGGCCAGACCTGGTTCGGCGTGCTCGGCGCGAAGCCGACCGGCGCGCTGCTGGGGGTCGGCGCCAAGACCGAGAGCAAGCTGGCCGGGCTCGGCATCCACACGGTGGCCGAACTGGCCGCGGCCGACGTGGCGGCGGTCGCGGCCCGGTTCGGGCCAACGATCGGGCCGTGGCTGGTCCAGACCGCCAACGGCCTGGGCCCGGCCGAGGTCACGGCCGAGCCCTACGTGCCCCGCTCGCGCAGCCGGGAGACCACGTTCCAGGAGAACCTGCGCGACTGGGGGCAGGTGCGGGACGAGGTGCTGCGGCTGGCCGCCCAGGTCACGCGCGACGTCGAGGCCGAGCAGCGGCCGGCCGTGCGGGTCGTGGTCAAGGTCAGGCACGCGCCGTTCTTCACCAGCACCCATGGGCAGACGCTCGCCTCGCCGACCAGCGATCCGGCGGTGATCGCCGGGGCGGCCCTGGCGGCGCTGGACAAGTTCACCGACCGGCGGCCGGTCCGGCTGCTCGGCGTCCGGGCCGAGTTCGCCGACTGAGCCGGTTCCGGGATTACGTTGAGGGTATGGCCGAGACCGGGGTCCGGCGGGCGGCCGCGCGTTCGTACGGGACAGTTCGTGCGGGGCAGAGGGAGGGCACAGGTCATGACCGACGCGAACGAGCCGGGGCCGGAGATCCTCGACCTGCCGATCGGCCTGGACGCCACCGGGATGCGGCAGGAGTTCGACAGCCTGGGCAAGGTCGAGGTGCCCGCCAACCGGTACTGGGGGGCGCAGACCCAGCGCAGCCTCGAGCACTTTGACATCGGCCACGACCGGATGCCGAAGGAGGTCTACCACGCCTACGGGTACGTGAAAAAGGCCGCGGCGATCGTCAACACCCGGGCCGGGCGGCTGCCCGCCTGGAAGGGCCGGCTGATCGGGCGGGTCTGCGACGAGGTGATCAGCGGGGCACTGGATGAAGAGTTCCCGCTGTATGTGTTCCAGACCGGCTCGGGCACCCAGTCCAACATGAACGTGAACGAGGTCATCTCCAACCGGTGCATCCAGCTGACCGGCGGCACGCTCGGCTCCCAGGAGCCCGTCCACCCCAATGATCACGTGAACATGGCGCAGTCGAGCAACGACACCTTCCCCACGGCCATGCACATCGCCGCGTACACGATGGCGACGCGCAAGACGATCCCCGCGCTCGGGCGGCTCCGCGACGCGGCCGAGCGCAACGCCCGACAGTGGGCCGACGTGGTGAAGATCGGCCGGACCCACCTGGAGGACGCCACCCCGCTGACCGTGGGCCAGGAGTGGTCCGGCTACGCCGGGGCACTCGGCGACGCGATCGCCGAGGTCGAGCACGCCACCAGCGGGCTGCTGAAACTGGCGATGGGCGGCACGGCGGTCGGGACCGGGCTGAACGCCCCGCCCGGATTCGGTGAGGAGGTGGCGGCGGAAATCGCGTCCATGACCGGCGTCGCCTTCGAGACCGCCCCCAACAAGTTCACCGCCCAGGGCACGCTCGACCGCATGGTGCGCGCCCACGGCGGGCTGAAGGCCGCGGCCGTTACCCTGTTCAAGATCGCTAATGACCTGCGCTGGCTGGGCTCAGGTCCCCGCACCGGGATCCATGAGCTGATCTTCCCGGCCAACGAGCCCGGCTCCTCGATCATGCCGGGCAAGGTCAACCCGACCCAGGCCGAGGCGATGCTCATGGTCGCGATCGAGGTCATGGCCTCCGACGTGGCCGTGAGCATGGGCGGTGCGGAGGGCAACTTCGAGCTCAACGCCTTCCGCCCGATCCTGATCAGCCACTACCTGCACTCGGCGCTGATCATGGCCGAT
>JASHUI010000713.1:0-3340 GCA_030040095.1 Streptosporangiaceae bacterium
TCCTGGCCATCCTTCTGATAGGCGCGATCATGCGCCGAGGAAGATCGCAGTCAGGAGCGAGCGCAGAAGCTTGCTCCGCAGTCATGGCTCGAGACGGCCGACCGAAACCGAGCCGTACCAGCGGCCCTTGCTCTCGTCCCAGTAGATCGCGTCTTCGTCATGACCCCGGCGCTTCGTCAGCTACGCCATGAACAGGAGCCTGCAAGCGCTTGGCTCCCCAGAGGGCTATAAGACCCTGACTTGATCGCTGATCATGGACTTGAACTTCGCGGAGCCGCCTGTCGGAATCGAACCGACGACCTGTTCATTACGAGTGAACCGCTCTGCCGACTGAGCTAAGGCGGCCTGCCGTCGCTTATGGCGGCAGCCCAAGGAGTCTACCGGCATCGAGGCCCGGCGCCTGCACTAGTGTGGGGCATTGATCACCTGAGCCGTATGGCAGAGATCCCGCCACATACGCCGGGACGGGCCGGCCGGGCCCGCGCGACGCGGCGGCGTCGGTCGGCACCAGGCGGGAGAGACCGTGAGACTCGCCACCAGGACCGCAGCGATCGCGGGCGGCCTGCTCGCCGCCCTGCTCGGGGCGGGATGCGGCGCCCATGCCTCCTCCGGATCGGCGGCTGGCGCGGCCACGGCCACGGCCGCTGGGAGCGAGAGTCCGGCCACCGCGCAAGGCTGCACGGACTACGGCGTGTACGCCATCGAGCATCGCATCACCGTGACCACAACGCCCGCTGCGTGCCGGGGCCTCAGCAAGGCCGACGTCAGCCAGGCCGCCGCCGTGGCCATACTCCGCGTGGCGGGAGGGGAACGCAAGGCGGTGTGGCGGAAGCGGGCGGCCGAGGTGGCTCCGTACCTGGCGCACCTGATCACCGTGCCGCCGCCCGTCACGGCCTCGGTGCCGGCCTCGGCCGGTTTGCCCGGGGCGAGCGGGCCGGCCGCGAGGCGCTTCGGCGGCCAGGATCTGGGGATGGACACCGCCGCGCTGATCGCCTGGCTGGTCACGGCGGCCAGCGGTGCCTACGTGCTGGGTAGCTGGCTGTCCGGCGGCGGCTCTCTGCGCCGTCGGGCCAGCCCGGCGAGCAGCACCGCCTCTCCGCCTTCGGTCGTTGTGGGGCATTTCGGGCTGGCTCTGGCCGGCCTCGCGCTCTGGATCATCTACCTGGCCGTCGGCTGGGCCGCCCTGGCCTGGACCGCCGTCTGCCTGCTGCTCCCGGTGGCGGGACTCGGCATGGCCGTGGTGACCATCGGGCTGCCGGGCCGCGCTCCCGTGCCGCCCGCCCCGGGAACTCCCGGCGAGGACGATCAGAAGGTCGGCGGCGGCACGGCCGTCCTCTCGGTCCGGCTCCGGTCGGTTCGCGAGCAGCGGGAGGTCGGGGCGCCGTCGGCCTGGTCCCGGCTCTCCCCGCTGGTCGTGGTCGTCCACGGCCTGCTGGCGGTCACCACGATGACCCTGGTGCTGCTGGCCGCGATCGGGGCGCCCGCGGGCTAACGCCGGCCGTTCCGGGAGGCGAGTCTGCCGCGGGGGGCCTGTGGCCGGGGAGTCGGTGCGTAATGTACGGCTCAATGGCCGTATTTTGCCTCGTAGGCTTGCCGCGATCCGCAGACGCTCGCCTTCGGGCAGGCACAGCGTCGTCCGTCCTCGGTCAGCTTCACGATCACCTGGTCGGCGGGCACGTTGTGGCCGACCACGGTGCCCGGCCCCTCGGGCGATTCCACCGACGCACCGACCTTGGGCGCCTCCTGATGAAACCTCTGGTACAGCGGGTGCTCGTACTTCAGGCAGCACATCAGCCGCCCGCAGGCACCGGCGATCCGCATCGGGTTCACCGGGAGGTCCTGGTCCTTGGCCATGCGGACCGAGACCGGCTCGAAGTCCTTGAGGAACGTCGCGCAGCACAGGTCCCGCCCGCACGGCCCGATCCCGCCCTGCAGCCGGGCCTCGTCGCGCGGCCCGATCTGGCGCAGCTCGACCCGCGCGTGCAGCCGGCCGGCCAGGTCGCGTACCAGCCCGCGGAAGTCGACGCGCCGCGGGGCGCTGAAGTAGATGGTGAATACCGGCGGCGAGTCCAGGTAGTCGACCGCGATCACCTTCATGGGCAGCTCGTGCTCACGCACGAGCCGCCGCGTGGCCACCCGCCCCTCGGCGCGGCGGGCCCGGTTGGCCTCGTCCCGGCTCAGGTGTTCCTCGGTGGCCAGGCCCGCGCACACCGGCAGGTCCGCGATCTCGTCGTCCACATACTGCGGCGCCCAGATGCACTCGGCCACCTCGGGGCCCGCGTCGGTGGGCACGAGCACCTTGTCCCCGACGGAGGGCGTGTACGGGCCGGGGTCAAGGTAGTAGAGCCGCCCGCTTCGCTCAAAGCTCACCGCCATCATCATGCCCACGGCCCAAGGTTACGGGACCGTCACGGGACCCCGCTCCCCCTGCCCAGCGCGCTGGCCTCTCGCGGCCCGGTCCGCGAGCCGTGGTAACGGCATTCCCGGCTCTCCGGACCGCAGCTTCCGGTCCCGGAGAGCGCACAGCCGTTACGGGTTAAGAAGTTGCCGGCTGGGACCGGCTAATCCTTAACCACTAAGCGCTGGCGGGTCAGGCAGAGGTGTCGGGCGTGCCGGTGGCCGGGTTTTGGACAAGGCCGCCCAGATTCGGAACGGTCTCGGACGCAAATAAGTCGGACCAGAATTGGGACGGCCGGGCAAGGGCTGCTCCGCCGGGTCTGGCGCCGGGAACAAACTTCGCATAGACGGCTATACGGGACATGCCTTCGGCCGCTTGTCCGGGCGTCCATTGGTGTGGACGGGCCATCGTGTAGGAAACAGAGACATCGATGGCGCCATTCATGTTGCTGGCCGAGAGGACGGGGGCGCGGGGGCGTGTGGTCAGCGGGCGGCTAGGGCGAGGGTCATCTCCTCGACCGCGAGCAGCGGGGCGACGTTGGCGGCCAGCCGCTCCCGGCACTTCATGATCGCCTCCAGGCGGCGCACGGTCGCCTCCGGGGGCGAGGCGGCGGCGACCGCGGCGAGCTCGTCCCGCTGGCCCTCGTTGGCCAGTTCCACGCCGGCGCCGAACTGCACCGCCAGGACGTCCCGGTAGAAGCCGGCCAGGTCCAGCAGGGCCCGGTCGAGCGCGTCCCGCTTCAGCCGGGTGGCCCGGGACTTCTGGCGGTCCTCGAGTTCCTTCAGCGCACCGGCCGCCCCGCGGACGGCGGTTGCTACCCCCTTGCCGGTTGACCCTTCGCCGAATGCCCGGCGCAAGGCGTCGCGTTCGGGAGTGTCGAGTTCTTCGGTGATCGCTGCGGCCTCCGCCTCGGCCGCCTTGACCAGCGCCGCCGCCGAGGAG
>JASHUI010000714.1:0-4133 GCA_030040095.1 Streptosporangiaceae bacterium
GGGCGGTTCGCGATGTGCGCCAGCACGAGAATGTCGACCCAGACGCGCAGCACCGCCCATGCCGGATCGACCGCGAGCAGGTCCGCCTCGCGCAACTGCATCAAGTCGCAGGGCCGCCCGTTGCGGCATTCCCCGCCGCAGCCGACGGATCGCCGCGCGGTGGTCGGCGGGTCGACGGTCTGTGCCACGCGTTCCCGGTGCTCACCAAGTGGCATGCGGACGCGCAGGGGTCTGTCCATACCGTCGGCGAAGACGGCCGCGACGCCCGGCGGCAGCGAGACGACCGCGCGTGACTGGTCGTCGTCCAGGTTCATGGCCGCGCCGACGACCTGCCGGTCGTCCTGCGCGGGCAGCCGGTGCAGCACCTTGAGCGCGGTGTTCTTGACCACGTCGGGGACCAGCTTGGCCGGGATCTGCTCGACCACGATGATCCCCTCGCCGTAGGCGCGGATCTCCGCCAGCAGGCTGGCGAACAGCTCGACCGCGTGGGCGCTGGCCCCCTCGCGGCTGGCCCGCAGCAGCCGGTGCGCCTCCTCGATCACGATCACGTGGGCGAGCCCGTCGACCGGCGCCTCGCGGGCGCGCAGCCGCAGGTGCTCGACCAGCCTGATGATCAGCGTCCCGATCAGGAACGCCTTGTCCTCGTCGTTGGCGACGTCCTCGATGGCCAGCACCACGTTGCGGCGCAGCAGTTCGGCGACGTCGGCCGGGTGCCCGCCCTCGAAGAACCGGCCGGCCGAGCCGGTGCGCAGCGACCGCAGCCGCACGTCGACGAACCCCCGGACGTCGGCCCGCAGCTCCCGCCCGTAGCCGACGTCCTCGATCACCTCGAGCGCCGCCCGCTGCAGCTGGGCGATGGTGGGCACGGCCGGAGCCGCGGGCGCGCCCGGCCGGCCCGCCCCGGTCACCGGATCCCAGCCGCAATCCTCGTAGGCGCGCTGCAGCGCCTGCGAGATGATCTGCGGGAACGGCTCCCTGGCGTCGAAGGCGGCCAGGAACAGCGCCCGCACCATGTCGATGTGAGCCTGCACCGGGTAGCCGGGCTCGGGCTGCAGCGGGTTCACCGACAGCGGCACCGCCGCCGGGTCGGACGGGTTGATCACGGTCACCTGGCCGGTCCCGGCGATCCGGCCGGCCATGGCCGCGTACTCGGACTTGACCGGCTCGATGGCCAGCCACGGCACCCCGGCCCCGGCCAGCTGCTCCAGCAGGTGCCGGACCGTCTGCGACTTGCCCGAGCCCGTGGCTCCGGTGACGAAGGTGTGCCGGTTCAAGGTGGCGAGCGGGACCCTGAACGCGCCGACTCTCCGCTCCTGGCCGTCCAGGATCGCGCCCAGCTCGATGGCCTGAACGCCGGCCGCGGACGGCCGGGGCCCGGTGCCGTCGGCCGGCTCCGCGGCGATCTCGGTGCCGGCCCTGATCCTGGTCTCGCCCTGGATCTCGCTCATGGTCTCGCTGGTCACGTCGAAGACGCTCGGCTCCAGCACCCGCACCCCCGGCACCTCGCCCCGGGGCAGGCCGGTGAGCGCGACCAGGGCGCCCGCCGTGGCGGCGAACGGCACCTGCGCGCCGTCGACCGGATCGGCGAGCCTGGCCGCGAGGGCGTCGGCCAGGTCGCGGGGGTCCTCGGCGCTGCGCAGCCGGTACGGGTGGGCGGCGAGGTCGATGGAGCCGACCAGCATCGGGGCGATCAGCCGCAGTTCCTGCTCCGTGGCCGCCCCGACCAGGACCCGGACGTTCCACAGGCCCGCCTCGCGGAACGCGTCCAGCTCGGCCAGGCGGCGCTCGGCCCGGCCGATGTCGTACCGGGAGCGCTCCTCGTCGTAGCGCCGCAGCACGTTCAGCTGGGTGCGCAGCTCGGCGATCTCGGTGTCGATGTGAGCCGACGGCTCGGCCACCACCAGCCAGCCGAACGACCGGGCCATCAGCGTCACCAGCGCCGACTCGAACAGCGTGGGGTGCCGCTGGTCCTGGTCGTCGCCGCTGCGCCGCCCCTGCGGCCCGTAGGACGCGGCCCGGCCCTGGTACACCACGGGCAGGTCCCAGGACGGCTGGGCCGGGTCCCAGCCCAGCGGCGGGGCCTGGCGGCCCGGGCAGGGCGCCCAGACCAGGCGGTCCAGGTCGGCCAGCAGGCCGCCGGACATCGGCACGCCCCGCGCCCCCCACGGGAACAGCAGCTCCTTGGGCTCGAACAGGCCGCCGACGTCCACCACCCCGGCCGGCTCGAGGGCGCGGCCGGGGGTGATCACGCGGCTCGGCTCGAGCGGCGCCGACGGGTCGTCGGACTCGGCTCGCGGGTACGGCCGGTCCTGCAGGCTGGCCACGTGCGGCTGGCTCATCCGGTGCGGGTCGGGCAGGCCCGGATCGGGCAGCGGCCCGGCGTTGGTGATCAGCTCGAGCGGGGCCCCGCCGCCGCGAGACAGCCAGCCGGCCACGAACGGCCGCCGGTACATCGCCGCGTTGAGCACCGCCGGCAGCACCGAGGCGTAGTCCTGTTCGGCGCTGCCGCCCCGGCCGCCGGCCATGATCGCCTGGACTCGGTACCACGGGCCGGCGGCGCCTCCGCCGATCCCAGAGTTCGCCGCCACATCGCGTGCATATCAGGCCACGGGCCGGGCTGCCACCGGTTGACGCGGATACGTCTGGGATCACACCGGCTGCCGGCGGGGCAATCGCGGCCTTAGAGTGTTGGGATGACGGGCAGCGAGCCGCCGGCCTCCGGCGACCTGGAAGCACGGGGCGACCAGCCGGCGCCCGGCCAGCTCCGGGCGTCCCACCAGGACCGGGACCGGGTCGTCGAGATCCTGCGGGTGGCCGCGGGCGACGGCAGGCTGACCGCCGAGGAACTCGACGAGCGGCTCGAGGCGGCGCTGACCGCCCGCACCTACGCCGAGCTGGCCGCGCTGACCACCGACCTGCCCGCGACCGCCACGCCGGCCGGCGTGGCGGTCGCGCCGGCCAAGGACGTGGTGCGGATCGACTGCGGCAGCGGGCACACCACCCGCGAGGGCCGGTGGGCGGTCCCCCGCCGGATCGAGGTCAAGGTCGCCAGCGGCGGGGTCAAGCTGGACCTCACCGAGGCGGTGATCACCCAGCCCACGCTCCGGATCGACGCCGAGGTGCACAGCGGGCACCTGAGGCTGATCACCAAGCCGGGGGTCGCGGTGGACACCGACGAGGTGGGCGTGCGCAGCGGCAGCGTCAAGATCCGCGCTCCCTGGGGCCAGGACGTGCCGGTCACCCTGCGCATCGAGGTCTCCGGCCAGGTCCGCAGCGGCAGCATCGTGGCGGGCCCGCGCCGGCGCAACCTCTGGCAGTGGCTGACCCGCCAGCCCCCGGCCTGGGCCTCGGCCCGGGGTTACTGACCGGGGTCAGACCCGCAGCACCAGCCCGTCGCGGGCGGTCTCGAAGCCGACCTCGTCCAGGTGGTCGAGCACGTCGTCGGACATGTGGGTGAGCACGATGCGGCGGCTGGCCAGCTCACCCCGGTGCTCGACCAGGTCGTCGTGCCTGAGGTGGTAGGGGATTGGCTTGGACCGGTAGTAGGCCTCGGCGATCAGCAGGTCCGCCCCCGCCGCCACCTCGGTCAGCGCGTCGGTCCAGGCCGTGTCGCCGGTGTACCCGATCACCCGGCCGGCCAGGGTCAGCCGCAGCGCCAGGGACGGCCCGGGCCCGCTCGGGTGGTCGGCCTCGAACGCGGTGGCCGCCACGCCGGCGACCTCGGCGCTCGCCCCGGGCCGCAGTTCCTCGACGTCCACGGTGAACCGGCGCGACACGGCGGCGGAGCCGGGGAACATGGCCTCCATGAGCTCGGCCAGCCGCCGGCCGGTGCCGGGGGGCCCGATTATCTTCAACGGGCTTGTCCGGCGGGCAAACTGGGCGTTCAAGATGAAAAACGGGATTCCGCCGACGTGGTCCGCGTGCAGGTGCGAGACGAAGACCCCGGCCACCTCGGCGGGGTCCAGGCCGCATCGCCGCAGCGCGGGCAGCGAGGTGGCGCCGCAGTCCAGCAGCACCGGGGGCGCGCCGCCCGGTCCCCGCAGGTGGATGCAGGCCTGGAACCGGCCGCCGCTGCCGAACGCGTCGCCCGAGCCGGCGAAGGTGACCGTGACGCCTGGCCCCGTCGCGGCGCC
>JASHUI010000715.1:0-3931 GCA_030040095.1 Streptosporangiaceae bacterium
CGAGGCCACGCCGGCCGCCCGCCGCCCGCGGCGGCGGGCGGGGATGGTCGCCGCGGCGTCCGCGTCGCGGATGGACAGGGCCGAGGCCACCCCGGTCAGGCAGACCGCGGCGGCCACCACGAACGTGACCCGGTAGGCGGTGAGGTTGGCCGTCTCGTGCCCGGCGACCACGTGGGTCGCCCCGATCAGCACGATGACCGTGGTGAACAGCGCCACGCCGATGGCGCCGCCAAGCTGGCGGATCGCGTTGAACATCGTCGAGGCCCGTCCCGTCGCCGTCGGCGAGATCGTGGCGAACGCGGCCGCCTGGCTGGGCACGAACACCTGGGCCATCGCGAGCCCGAGGGCGAACATCAGCAGCCTGGCCCACCAGAGGCTGGACGTGGCGGTCATCAGCGCCAGCAGCCCGATCGACGTGGCGGTGCCGGTCAGCCCGACCGCTATGTGCCGGCGGGGGCCCAGCAGCGGGTAGAGCACCCGGGTGGCGAGCTGCGCGCCGAGCATGACGCCCACCGCCTCGGGGAAGGTGCTCAGCCCGGACTGCAGGGCGCTGAGGCCCCGGCCATCCTGGTAGTACAGCGAGATCACGTACAGGGTGCCCAGGAACGCGACGGACCCCAGGACCATGACGCCGTTGGCCGAGCGGAACAGCCGGTTGCCGAGCAGCCGCAGCGCGACGATCGGCTCGGAGGTTCGCATCTCCACGGCGACCATGATCACTAGCAGCACGAGCCCGGCCGCGATGGTGCCGAGCACGGTGGCCGATCTCCAGCCGAGATCCGGGCCCTCCGAGACCCCGTACATCAGCGCCCCGAGGCCGGCGCCCGACAGCAGGAATCCGGCCAGGTCGAACCGGCCGGGCCGGCTCTCGGCCGAGTGGTTGAGGAACGCGGCGCCGAACGCGAACGCGGCCACGCCGATCGGCAGGTTGACGTAGAACACCCAGCGCCAGGACAGGTCGGTGACCAGCAGCCCGCCGAGCACCGGGCCGAGGGCCGGGGCAAACGTGGTGGGCACGGTGAGGATTCCGGACGCCCGGATGCGCTCCTCCGGCGGGAACGCCCGGTACAGCATGGCCATGCCGACCGGGGCGAGCATGCCGCCGCCGGCGCCCTGCAACACCCGGAACGCGACCAGTTGGCCGAGGCTGGACGCCAGGCCGCACAGCGCCGACGCGCCGGTGAACACCGCGATCGCGATGAGCAGCACCCGCTTGCCGCCGAAGCGGTCGCCGAGCCAGCCCGACGCCGGTATGAACACCGCGAGGCTGACCAGGAAGCCGATGGAGATGCTGTCGACCGCCGTGGGGCTCACCGCGAAGTCGCGGCCGATGGTCGGCAGGGCCACGTTGACGATCGTGACGTCCATGATGCTCATGAACATGGCGGCGACGAAAACGACGCTGACCGCTACCTTCTGGCTCACCCGTGCCCGCACAGCCCGACTCTCCCGCCCCGCGCCCCGTCCGTAACCGCCGCCAGGGGCTAACCACCGCGGAGCCTCGGCTGTTCCGCGGCCCCGGCCCGGGTCAGCTCCCGCTGGGCAGTTCCGGCGGCGGGGAGCCGGCGCCGATCTGGGCCTTGAGCGCGGCGAGTTCCTTGTCCACCTCGGCGGCCGACCCGGCCTCGTCGAGTTCGCGCTGGATGTCATCGGTGTCGCCGCCAACGTCTTCCAGCACGCCGGACTGAAGCAGCTCGTCGGTGGCGTCGGCCCTGGCCTGCATGTTGGCGATCTTGTCCTGGGCGCGCTGCAGCGCCGCGCCGGCGTCGCCATAGGTGGAGGAGATCCCCGCGACGTCGGCGTTCACGGCACTCTCCGCCTCCGCCGCGCTGTACTGCGCCTTCAGGACTTCCTTCTTGCTCCGGAACTCGTTGACCTTCTTCTGCAGCGCGTCGAGGGTCTGCTCCAGCTTCTGCTCCTGCTCGGCGAGCTGCTCGTGCTGCGAGTGCATCCCGTCGATCTGCTGCTGGGCGGCGGCCTTGCGGGACAGCGCCTCGCGCGCCAGGTCCTCCTTGCCCTGGGACAGGGCGGCCTTGGCCTGGTCGTTCAGGTGATCCACCGAGTGCTGGAGCTGCTGCGCCTGCAGCTCCATCTGCCTGCGCGACGCGGCGATGGTCACCAGCGCTCGTTTCACCTGGGTGATCTGGTCGAGCATCTGGTCGTAGGAGTAATCGAGCATCTCGTCGGGCTTCTCGGCGGCGTCGAGCGCCTTGTTGGCCTTCGCCGCGACGATGTCGTGTGCCCTCTGAAACAGACTCATGACCTTCTCCTTGCCCGTGCCGCCCTGGCTCGCCCCTACGAGGCTACCGCCGCGGCGCGGAGGGCGGGCGGCCCGGGATTAAGCCGCGGCGGCGGGGGCAGAGCCGTGACGTACGGACGGGAGCAGGACCAGAAAGGCAAGACAGGAAAAGGGGGGCGCGCCGATGGTCGGCAAAGCCATGTTCGTGCTGGTTTCCGGGGTGCTCGCGGCGCTCATAGGGAGCCAGTGGCAGGACATCATGCGTTTCGCGAAGATCAGGCGGATGTCGATGGGCCAGGGGCATCCGGAGTACGTTCCCGCCGAGGGCAGCACTGTCTACCCGCAGCGCCCGGCGGACGGCGTCCCGGACGGCACCGGCCAGTTCGAGTCGGCGGCCCGGGGCGGCCCGGCCTGGGCCGCCCCGGTCAGCGTGGCCGGGGCGCGGTAGTCACGGCAGGCGGCCGAAGGCCCGCAGCGTCCGCAGGGCGCGGAGCGTCTCGGCCCCGCGGCAATCGCTCTCGGCGGCGGGGCCGATCGTCTCCCAGCCGATCGGCCAGCCGCCGTCGTCCCGCTGCGCGGCGGCCAGGTCGTCCAGGTGAGCCTCGATGACCGACGGCTTGAACAGGCCGGTCCAGCGGCTGTCCGGCTCCGGGGCGAAGTGCAGCGGGGTGACGCCGTAGCCCGGTGCGGCCGGATCGAGCCGGAACAGCGCCAGCCCGGCCAGCTGGGCGTCCAGCCGCGCTATCAGCTCGTCCGTCCCCGGCCGCGGCGGCGCCCAGGACAGGAACAACAGCATCTCCCAGAAGCCGTGCCCGTCCTGCGGCAGCCCGGAGCCGATCCGGTCCCAGCAGAACGCGGTGGCCGCCGTCCGCCAGGGATGGTCGACGTCCCACTTCCAGAGCATCGCGGCGATGCCCGCGGTCGGGTTCAGGTCGGGAACGACGCCCCAGTCGCCCCAGTGCGGTGCGCGCGGGTAGTCGCGGTAGGCCTCGGTCAGCGGGCCCACGCCGGGGCCGAGCCGCTGCAGGAAGTCGCACGCGCCCCGGGCCAGGTCCTGGTCGAAGCGCCCGGCCGCGTCCATGGCGTTGAAGGCGACCTCGACGTCGAGCGGCTGGCTGTCGGGCACCCGCTTGTCGGGCTCCAGCCCGTGGCCGAACCCGCCGTCGGGGTTGCGGTAGCCGCGCAGGGCGTCGACGACCGAGCCGGCCTCGGCCTGCTCGAACAGCACGCCGAACAGCCGGCGCTCCAGCAGCCGCCCCTCCGCGTACAGGAAACGGCGCGCGTCATCGAATCGTGGCTTGCTCATGACACCGGTCTACCAGCGCCGCCGGCCGACCGTCTTGAACGTTTCGGACACCGGGTCGACGCGCGCCTTCCCGCGTTCATCGCCACCGCCAGCGACGGCCAGGCCCGCCGCTGACCTCACGTTCCGGCGCCGCCGGCCGTTTGCCTTATGGCACCGAACGCAGCGAGGAGGAAACGATGACCAGCCCCGCGGGGTATTTCGCCGGCGACCGGAAAAGTCTCAAGCTGCCTATGGAACCACGAGGCGTCGCGTTCCAGAGGCTGGTTTGGGGTTTGATTGGACTGCTGTGAGCACTAAGCCGCCCTTCGAGGCCGTCGTGGCCGAGCACGGCGCCACCGTGCTCCGCGTGTGCCGCGCCATCCTCGGGCCGGCCGACGCGGACGACG